>JANNFJ010000636.1:0-1885 GCA_031379725.1 Calothrix sp. OTE_75_metabat_31 | reverse complement strand
CCACTGTGGGATGAACAATCAACGTTATCTTTACCCGCGTCTGTACCCTTAGTGGTCGAAGTCGTTTCAACAAACTGGCAGGACGACTACTACAAAAAGCTTGCAGATTACGAAAATATGGGCATCCCTGAATACTGGATTGCTGATTATGCTGCGTTCGGTGGGCGCAAATTTATTGGCAATCCCAAACAACCCACTATTTTTGTTTGCGAGCTAGTGGATGGAGAGTACCAAATGACCCCGTTTAGGGGTTCTGACCGTATCGTATCGCCTACTTTCCCTCAGCTAAATCTGACCGCACAGCAAGTTTTTGACTCGGTTATTTAAATCTATTTTCGGATTTAAATTCTTATAGAGCCTGTCAATCAATAGCGCTATAGTTTTAACCAGAAAATAAATCACTACTATAGCGCAGTGGTAGTAGATTGCAATTGGATTACTACTTACCGCCTTTGATGAACGCGGTTGTAACCTTAAAACTAACAGTCGTGCTTATATAGCTGTCAGTTATAATACACCCTAATAGCTTAATAATATTGCTTAACAATATTTGACTTATGCTGATCGAGAAGATTGTTCAAGAACTGCAAGATATCCCCGAAGATAAATTAGCACAACTTTATGACCTAATTCATTACTTTCGACTAGGTTTAGGTCAGGAACGCATACAACCCCGCACCCCTGGTTTATTAAAAGGACAACTCGGTGATGCTTTTTTTGAACCACTGCCAGAAGAGGAACTTCAGCAATGGGAATGAGCTACCTCATTGACACCCATATTTTTTTATGGTGGCTCTTTAACGACCCCAAACTCCACAGTGATTGCCAAGAAATCATTCGCAACCCAGACAATCGCATCATTGTCAGCAGTGCTTCGGCCTGGGAAATTGCCACTAAATACCGCATCGGTAAACTGCCCGAAGCTAAACAGCTTGTTGGGGAATATTCGCAGATATTGCATCAAGCTAAATTTATCGAACTTGCCATCACGACAGCCCATGCCCTCAGAGCAGGAAGCCTACCAATTGCCTACCGAGACCCCCTTGACCGCATGATAATGGCTCAGGCTGAACTTGAAAACTTGCCTGTTATTACCTACGACGCAGCTTTCCAGACTGGACTGATTCAGGTAATTGCTGACCTCAAGTAAAGTCTACATCATGAAACAGAATAATTTAACATGGTTATTAACCGTTTGATTTGACCCACTCGTTTGCGCTGGTCATACCTGCATTTGGCTTCGGTGGCAATTATTTTCCCGTAACCCATCCGAATCACTAGCAATCGTCCAAGCAGCTTCTAAAAATGTTTCAACTGTAATTGGGTGTTGCACGAGATTTCCTATTCCTATGAAAGAACTCCAAGATATTATTACCGCTTTTGAACAAATAAAACCCGGTCAAATTGCTGCCCTTGCTACAGTTGTTAAAACCAAAGGCTCGACTTATCGCCGACCGGGTGCAAGAATGCTGATGAGCGAAGATGGTGAAATGGTCGGGGCTATTAGTGGTGGCTGTTTGGAAAATGATGTTTTTGAACATGCCAAACAAGTAATGGCTACAGGGGAACCAACGTTAGTTAAGTATGATCCCGGTGTTACAGAGGAGATTATCTGGGCACTTGGGCTTGGTTGTAATGGTGCAGTTTATATTTTCATAGAGCCTGTCAATCAACAGTTAGCATTTATTGCCGATTGCCTGCGGGACAAAAAATCTTGCGCTAACGCAACAGTTTTTTCAATCGAGGGTAAAATCCAAGCCGAGGTTGGGAACCATTTAATACTAAGTGAAGATAAAATTCTTATTAATGAAATTGCCGATGCTGTCTTGAGTGAGGCTATAATTAACGACTCTCAAGCAGCTTTGCACAAACAACGGTCAATTGT
>JANNFJ010000635.1:0-11673 GCA_031379725.1 Calothrix sp. OTE_75_metabat_31 | reverse complement strand
TGTCAACTACCTACACTGCCCTCCGGGACAGATGTAGGCTTGCAAAATACTTAGTTTACTAAGTTCACGGTATGCAACGAAGAGTTGGTTAGGGCATAGAGATTTGGTAAGGCTAAACGTACAAATATTTCCCTAGTTTGTACCTCTTTACGGTCTAATCGTGATTAGAAGTTACGCTTATCAAATTGCCCGAAGGGACAGGGTTTCACCCTAAATACAAGTTAGTAATAATTTGGGTTATCCCCATCGAAAAAATGTCAATAACTAATCAAGTTACACGAGTTCCAGTAATATCCCCAGGGGGAAAGCCACTAATGCCAACTACACCAGCACGGGCTAGGAAGTGGATAAAAGCCAGTAAAGCTGTCGGAAAAATAAATAAGGTCGGTGTTTTTTACGTTCGATTATTGTATGAACCATCTGGACATAACACTCAAGAAATAATAGCAGGAACAGATAGAGGTAAAGCATTTACAGGGATTGCCTTTCAATCCAAACTAGCAACAATTGCTTTATTTCACGCTTGCTTGCCTGGATTCTACAAATCCAAGAAAGCGAGCAAGGACAGACAGTCTGTAACTAGCAAGATGGCAAAACGTACCGAGTTACGTCGCACTCGTAGAGGACAGCGTATTAATCGCAAAGTTGCTTTCAAATTACGCAATCACCGAGAAAAAAGATTTAGCAATCGCCGTCAAAACAAGCTACCTCCTAGCATAAAAGCTAACCGGGAAATGGAATTAAGAATATTAACTCAGATGTCTGAAATTCTACCTATAACCGAGATTAGAGACGAGTCATGTGGTGGAAATACGTCTCGCAATGGTCGGGGTATCTCACCTGTAACAGTGGGACAGGAATGGTTTAGAGCAGAAGCGTCAAAAATAGCACCTGTTGTAGAAGTAGATTCCTACGATACAGGCAAGTATCGTGACCAATTGGGATTAGTCAAAGACGAAAAAGACAAGTCTCGACAAACCCCAGAAACCCATGCTAACGATGCGGTAGCGTTAGCGTCTTCGTATTTTATTCAATATAAAGCGTTCCACACCGCTTCAAGTCACGGGCATCATTGGGTAGGGGAATGCACTATAACAAAAGCCCCATTTATCGTAATTACTCGACCAAGATTGTTTAGGCGCAAATTATATCAAGAGAATTACATGAAGGGAGGTATTTTAAAGCGTCAGGGTGGAACAATAACGCCGTTTGGATTTAGATCCGGTGACTACGTGCAAACTATCTACAAAGGTGAAGTTGTTCGTGGTTGGGTAGGGGGATTTAGCAACACTGCAAAAACTAAAAATGTCTCAATTTACAATCACGACTGGAACCGTATTGGACAGTTCAATCCCAACAATATCAAATTAATAAAGCGGAGTTCAAGATTATGCGTCGTTGCATAGATTATTATAATTTTTGATGCTGTTCTCCTCACGCATCATTACTCCGTTTTGAATTGTGAGCGAGAACGCATCAAAAATTAATCGGTATTCCTCCCAACACCAAGCGGAGCACCGCTATGGTGTGGGACTCCTACCTGTTTGAGTTGAAAAAGATGGTAAAACAAAGCTTGGAAATAGCGATCGCACAACTCGCCCAAACCGAAATAGACACTCGTCTAGCTGCGATTTCGCAGTTAGAAAAAATTGCCGATTCGCGGCAATATCACCGGCAAGTGATGGAAGCTTTGACGAATTTTGTGCGAAATAAGGCGCTACCTGACAATCAAGAATTGGCAGCGTTGTCACCAATTTCTAATGACATCCAAGCTGTTTTATCGATAATTTGTCGGAATGTCAAACGAAATCGAGAAAACGACACACTCGATTTAAGCTATGTTGACATGAGGGGCGCAAACCTCGATGATGCCAATTTAGAACGAGCGATTTTGTATAAAGTAAACCTTGCAGGTGCTAGTTTAAATCGAGCAAATTTACATAAAGCTGTGTTGACCGCAGCAAACCTTGCGGGTGCGAGTATGAGGGAAGCAAATCTCCAACAAGCAATTATGGGTGCGGCAAATTTAGCTGGCGCAGACCTGAGTAATGCTAATCTGTATAAAACAAACCTTTTCCTTGCGAATTTGCACGGTGCAGTTTTAGATGGTGCAAACCTGTGTAGTGCTAACCTCAGAGAGGCTAATTTAAGTAATACCAAACTCGAATCGCCAATTTTTTTAAATAATCATTGCTAAAATATATACCAAGTAGAATATATTAATAAACAACAGTTATCAGGTACTAAGCTGTTAAACATTTAACTTGAATCCCAAGATTTTAATTAAAATCTTGTTGGCTTGTGCATCTTGCCTGTGTGGTTTACGCAATTTAAAAATACATTAACTCATGAACATTATTTGCTCCATTTGGCAGATAGTGGAATTTTGAGGTAAATGCTATACTGCTGTTCCCAATTGTCTACGTAATAATTCTGTGTTTTGAGGAATGCTTCCGTTATGTCTGCAAATACGACAGACACCTTGAAAAATAGGCTAATTGCGATCGCAGTAGTCTTGACTGTCTTGCCAACGCTATTTTTCTTGGTTTTATCGAGAAACCGACAATTGACCGAATATCAAAAAATTGAATCAGCTAACCAAGCATTAACAACAAGTGCCACATTCTTTCTCGGATTGGCAATCATGCTTAATGCCTATTATGCAGCCAAACAAGCCGAAGCGATGCAGCAGAATGCGCGAACCCTTGAAGAAAGTAATGAAATTAACCTCAAAAATACGCGGCTTCTCGAAGAAAGGCTGATTGCAGACCGCTTTATGACAGCAATTACCCAGCTTGGTCACGAAAATGTCGCCACACGCACGGGTGCGATTTATGCCTTAGAAAGAGTATCCCACAATGCCGAAGAATACTGGACGGTTGTTGAAATCTTAACGGCATTTATCCGCGAGAATGCCACTAGCAAACATGAACTTAAAGATGCCGATGCTACCCCAATTCGTACCGATATCCAGGCTGCACTCACCGTAATCGGCAGACGTGACTCGCGCCAAGACAAAGAAAACCACAAACTTGATTTACGCAACATCGATATTCGACGTGCCGATTTGCGCGGTGCAAATTTACAGCACCTCGACCTGCGCGGTTCCAACCTCAGTAATGCGAACATGCAGGGTGCTGACCTAGCGCAATCTGACCTCGACAACTGCAAATTATTACGTTCGATTTTGTTTGAAGCCAACCTGCACAAAGCCAACCTGCGTGCAGCTAACCTCAGCGCTGCTAATCTCAACCGGGCTTGGATTTGTGGGGCAAACCTCCAAGCTGCGAACTTGTCAGGGACTTCTCTACGCGGTGCAAATTTATCGGGGGCAAATCTCTATAAAGCTAATTTACAATTTGCTAACTTAAAAGTTGCCAATTTGTCAAGGGCTAAGTTATTTCTGGCTAACTTGCAGGGGGCAAAACTCAACAAAGCCAATTTACACAACGCGGGTTTAATTGGTGCGAATTTGTACGGTGCAAATCTCAACGGTGCGAACTTACTGCAAGCCAACCTTAACAGTGCAAAACTGCATCGCAGCGAAGCGTGTTTTGCCAATTTCACATCTGCCAGCCTGCGGGAAACCGATATGTGTAGTGCGAATTTGATGGGTAGCAATCTGCAAAAAGCGATTTTGCACGAAACTAACCTGAGTCGTGCGAATTTGATGGGGGCAAATCTCTGTGGTGCAAACCTTTGTAATGTTAACTGGGATGGTGCGATTTTGACTGATACCAAAAATTTGGAATTTCAGGAAATAAAAGTTGCGATGGGTGAGTAACTATTACAGGGTCTTCTACCAACCTTGCTAATGGGGTGAGTTATTTTTAAATAATTTTTATATTCAAAAATTTATTGGTAAGCGATCGCACGAAATTGACAATAATTATTAAAATAGTAAAACAGTCTTAAATTATTCATGAGATACTAGATCCCCGACTTCTTCAAGGAAGTCGGGGATCTGACGCTTGATACAGGAGGTGAAAAATGGCAATTTTGCGGATGGAAGACGGAAGCGATATTACAAACTTACAGGAAATTATCAACGAACTTGCACCCCTGGGGATTACACTCGACCAATGGTCAATCGGCGATAATTCGACATTACGTGAGTTACTACAGCAAGATAGCCTTGATGATGCCCAAAAGGAAACCGTGCTGCAAGGACTCGATAACTACTTCAATGAACTTCAACGCACTTCGGGGTATACTTCGCGCGATTTAATTGTCCTGCATCCTCAAGTCCCAGGTCTTGATGCAATGCTAACTAAGTTCGATAAAGTTCATACCCACGCTGATGATGAAGTACGTTACATCGTCGCTGGTGAAGGTATTTTCGGCTTCGTGCGTCCTGATGGTAGCCAAATCGAATTGACGATACAACCCGAAGAATATATTAATGTTCCCGCCGGAACAGAACACTGGTTTCTTTTGACACCTGCACGCTGCGTCAAAGCTGTGCGTTACTTCTGCGGTACTGGTGGATGGGTTCCTGAGTATACCGATAAAGAAATTCGGATTAACCGGCAACCAGCGACCGTAGGTTAGGTGTTCGCCCTTAGCGTTCCCGCAGGGTAGCGATAGCGTAACCTAACAAGTTGACATAGGTTGGGTTGCACTCCGTTCCACCCAACCTACTTAGGAATTAGGGATTAGGGGGAAAATTGAAACGGATTGTTTTTTGTGATTTTGATGGGACAATTACTGCGACTGAGACATTTGTCGCAGTTTTAAAAAAATTTGCCCCCGAACCTGCAGCGGAATTAATCCCGCAAATGTATTCCCTCAAGCTGACTTTGCGTGAAGGTGTGCGACGGATTTTAGAATCAATCCCTTCATCACGCTTGCCAGAAATTATCGAATTTACCCGGACGCAACCCATGCGTCCGGGACTTGCCGAATTCTTGGATTTTCTCGATTCGCAGCAGATTCCTTTTGTGGTTGTTTCGGGTGGGTTGCGGTTAATGGTGGAAGCAGCCCTAGAGAAATTGGAACGGAGGCAGGCTATTCATGCTATTGATGTTGATGCGAGTGGTTCCTATTTGCGTGTGCTGTCAGCCTACGAAGGTGAGACGGAATTAGTAGATAAGGTCAAAGTCATGGAATTGTACCCCGCAGATGAGAAAATTGCCATTGGCGATTCCGTTACCGACTTGAATATGGGCTTAACTGCCCCCATTGTTTTTGCACGCGATCGCCTAGCCCAATACCTGGACGAACGAAATAAGCAATATATCCTTTGGAATGATTTTTTTGATGTGCGCGATTCTCTAAGCGCAGTTATAGGAATAAAATGAGCCAGCAAATACTCGATACAGTTAGTACCCATTACGACCCGCGTCCCTCACTCATTACCGCTGCCAGTCACTTTTATGCCCAAGATTGGATGGTAGGGACAGCAGGCAATCTCTCGGCAAAAATGCCCGATGGCAGCTTCTGGATTACAGCTAGCGGTATGTCAAAAGGCGAACTCAGCTATCAAGATTTTGTACGTGTTTATCCAGATGGAAGCGTACATCGAGCCGCACCGGAATTTAAGCCATCGGCGGAAACTTCGATACACCAAGCAATTTACGAACGCTTCCCCGACGCGCAAGCTTGCTATCATGTGCATTCAGTTGAAGCAAATTTAGTATCGAACTTTACCGAAGCTGACGAACTACCTTTGCCACCTTTGGAAATGCTCAAAGGTCTAGGACTTTGGCAAGAAAACCCTAATTGCACGATGCCATTATTTGCCAATCATTTCCACGTACCCCAAATTGCTGCTGATATTAAACAGCGCTTTCAAGACAACTTACCGCAAATCCCCGCATTACTCATCCGCAATCACGGTGTTACTGTTTGGGGAAATACCTTACAAGAAACCCGCAACCGGATTGAAATTGCGGAATACATTTTTCGGTATATGGTAGCAGCGAGGTCTTAATTATGCTTCACGTTGTTGCCCGTATTGTCGCATTACCCGGTAAAGAAGACGAATTTAAAGCTTTGGCTGTGAATCTTGTTGAAGCAAGTCGAAAAGAAGCTGGATGCATCAAATATGAACTTTTGCAAAATCAATCCGATTCAACGGATTTTACTTTTATCGAAGAGTGGGTTTCAAATGCAGCACTAGATGCCCATTTGACTGCACCGCATTTCTTGGCAGCCGCAGCAAAGCTTGATGGATTGGTTGCAATCGCACCCGATATTCGTCGCTATCGGCAATTGATGTAAATGCGATGTTCCTGAGAACTGCTGCGCGATACCCAAGGGTATCGCATTACAGAAGCTTTTTAATTTTGGGGGGTTGTAGCATAGGCGTCTCGCCTGTGCAGTCCGGTCAGGCAGGACGATAATATATACCGTCAGAATTAAATGACATGAAGTATTTAGTAGTCCATGTCATTAATTCTGATGGGTTAGAGAATGAACCACAGAGGCACGGAGTACACAGAGGAAGAATTGGGAGAAATTTAGCATCTTGCTCGCGTATTATATTAAGCAAGCAAGATGCAAGCCCCAAGGGCTAGCTTTGCCTACTACCAAATTTTTTTTAAGCCCATCAAAACTTATGACATGGACTATTAGGGGTTCATGTCATAAGTTTTGATGGATTTGGTAGGTCTTGAAAACCATGATGAGAGACGCGATATATCGCGTCTCTACATTTCTCAAAACTTATGACATAGACCAGTACGAGAATTAAAAACCGCTCTAAAGGAACATCGCATAATCAAAAGAATTACGATAAATTCAAGATTGTGGGGGTGTGAGTGGGAATTTTCGATGATTATCCAAAATTTTACGAATCCAAACAAAGCTTCATTTACAGCCAACAAAAAACAAACTTGGCTCAAAAGAATGCTGGGTGCATTGGCTGGTAGTCTAGTTTCAACCGTTGCTTACGCATCTCCTGGAGTATGTGCTGATAGAATTGCTTTTTATTACCCGCCATTTGGTGAATTCACCCTGTCGGCTGATGATTTGGAAATCTTTGCTAAAACAGGAAAAATTACCGAAGGTTTCGCTTTTTATGCGAGTCGCATCTCAAAAGCGCAACTCGGACAATTTCGAGAATTGCTGCAAACTAGGTTTCCAGTGAAGGTAACTTTGGTATCTCAATTGACATATACCCCACTGGGTGAAAATGTTGTCAAACGCTTGGCAGAACTAATTCAAACTGAAACCAAAGACAGCGAAAGCAGTTTTAAAGCGCTTCGTGCTTCGCTAATTTTAGCTGCTGCTACTGACCCGGAAAAAGGTTTAACTATTGTTAACGTTATCCGTCGCTATCCTTCCGATACAATACGTCTTAACTTGACCGAAGGGCAGGAAATTTTCGCTGATTTGTCCCAACTTCTGCGACGACGGGATGCGATTGTCGCTTTTTTGAAGCAATTCTCCGATGCAGAAATTGCGAACCAACCGAATATTGATTTTGCCCAACAACCCGATTTACGTCTTCAGGGTAGCTTTGGGTGGAAAATGCGAAACTTGCCGATGGATGATATTTCTCGTCAAAGTCGTATTTTTCAAGTTGATTTGTATGTTCCCCAAACCAAATCCACAAATAGTCCCAAATCACCTTTTCCCGTAATTGCCATATCCCACGGTATCGCTGAAGACCGTGGAACTTTTGCCTATGTTGCCCAACATCTTGCTTCCTACGGCTTTGCGGTTGCAGTCCTCGAACATCCGGGTAGCGATGCTAAGAAATTCAAACAATTTTTTGCTGGTTTGGATAGTCCACCCAGTGCAAACGAATTAATTAATCGTCCTTTGGATGTGAAGTTTGTACTCGACCAACTGCAAAAACTCAACGATTCCGACAACAACAGGGATACTAATGTCAGAGGTAAATTAAATTTGCAGCAAGTTGGTGCCATCGGACATTCTTACGGAGGTTACACAAGTTTAGTATTAGCTGGGGCCACAATTGATTTTCCACAGGTTCGCAAATTGTGCGATCGCAATAATTCCTTAAATCTATCATCGTTTTTGCAGTGTCGCGCCCAAGAATTGAATCGAAAACAGATTCCCATCTCCCCGCTACAAGACCGACGCATCAAAGCAGTCATGGCAATCAATCCGCTAAATAGTATCGTGTTGGGACAAAGCGGATTGAGTAAAATTCAAGTTCCCGTCATGTTGATGGGAGGTACCCAAGACATTATTACACCTGCTGTTCCCGAACAGGTTATTCCCTTCACTTGGCTGCAAACACCTATAAAATATTTAGCACTTATCGAGAATGGTACTCATTTCTCGACATCCGAAAAATTAGATAATTCTCCAGGTGTCTTACCTGTTCCCGCAGCACTGATTGGGCCAGACCCTGCGATCGCCCATACCTACGTTAATGCATTTAGCGTGGCTTTTTTCCAAAGCCATCTTTTAAACCAGCAGCAATACCGCCCATTTCTAACAGCAGGCTACAGTAAGCATATTAGCCAATCCCCACTTAATTTAAACCTGATCCAATCGCTAACTCCCCAACAGTTAGAACCATTTTTGGATTAGGGTATGGGGTGTAGAAAGAGAAAAGTAAAGTAATTTTTTACTTTTCTCTTCCTTACACCCTGATTAAACATCTTCTAGTTCCAATCTTGCGGCTGTGACAGCATCAAAAGCAAACGCGAAAAGTATCGGCATTGGACACTTGAAAATATAAGTTGAAATTAGAGCGACAATCGTACCGATAATGGCAGATGTTGACCAGAATTTTTCATCTGAAGTCATACCTTTTTCTGCCTTAATAAATCTTAAAACTTTCCCTGGAATTGGTTCGGGCATAACTGCACCTGGGGGAAAAGCCCAGTAATTGGTACTACGTTCGATAAATAAATCCGTCCAGCCATTATCTTCACACCATTCCTCGATCCATTGTTCGTGATAGTGCTGCATTTGAGGGCGGAGAGTTAGGCTTTGCATAGGTTTAGCGAGTAAATATATATTTTTGTTTAGTTTCGTTGAGATGCTTCTAGGAAGTTAATCAATCACTTTTGAGATGACGATTTTTCAACGATTGTTAACTTGTATTAAGAAAAATACTCAAATCGAACAATCGTGAAATCCGAGTTTGATTACTTCCAAGACTAACAGCAAGCAGACCTTGGTTTGTAGAAAAGAAAATAAACTTTACCTGGTAATTTCAAACTCAATATCTTGCAACATTTATTGGGGGCAAATATTTAATAACTATAAATTTATTATGCAGTTCTCTAATTATGTGTTAATCCTCCTGGGGAAAGAGGGGGAGGGGGATTTAGGGAGAAAAGATAAATTAAAGTTTTTATGCTTATTTATGTCGCATTGAATTGTTAATCAAAAGTACAGAGTAGAGAGTGGAGTCTATAAGAGGGGTTGACCGGTAAAAAAATATTCTTTTCCTACTCCCTACTCCCCTCTCAAGCTGTAAGCTTAAATGTAGCGATAAACACCCTAATCGAGGCTAACCGAATATGTTTTTACAGCGACTTGCAGCATTCCTTCTCACAATTGCAGTCAATGTAATTTTTATAACCTCTCCAGCGAAAGCAGATTGGACGCATCCAATGTCGTTTAGCAATGCGGAACTTACGAGAAGGGACTTCTCCGGACAAAGCTTGCAAGCCGCCGAATTTTCTAACGCGAATATGGAATTGACAAATTTTACAAGATCGGATTTGCGTGGTGCAGTCATGAGTGCTTCGGTAATGACTTCATCGAATCTCCACGGTGCAAATTTATCGAATGCGATGGTAGATCAGGTAAACTTAACAGGGGCTGACTTAAGTGATGCAATCTTTCAAGAGGCTTTATTGCTTCGTGCCATATTCTCAAATGTGAATATCCAAGGAGCGGATTTTACAGATGCAATTTTGGATGGGGCACAAATTAAAGAATTGTGTGCAAAAGCAAGTGGTGTGAACTCGCAGACAGGTGTTCAAACTCGTGATTCACTAGGGTGCAAATGAAACGTATTGGTGTTATTGGTGGTGGACAATTAGCTTGGATGATGGGAGATGCGGCAAAAAAACTGGGAGTTGAATTAGTCGTACAAACCCCAAGCGCAAATGATCCTGCGGTTGCTGTCGCAAAACTGCAACACAGAAACGAATATTCGGCAAAAAGACTCGGCACGATGTCAAGTTTCTTCGTGCAAGCGCGTGTTG
Source organism: Calothrix sp. OTE_75_metabat_31 (assembly GCA_031379725.1). Lineage (GTDB taxonomy): Bacteria > Cyanobacteriota > Cyanobacteriia > Cyanobacteriales > Nostocaceae > JANNFJ01. The sequence goes on along the minus strand of JANNFJ010000635.1, from coordinate 1,531 downwards.
ACGATGCTGTTGCAACTGCTGAACTCGCTAAAAAGAGCGATGTGATTACATTTGAAAACGAATTTGTCGATTTAGAAGCATTATCGACTTTGGCTGAACGTGGGGTTTGTTTTCGTCCGCGTTTGGAAGCACTTGCACCATTATTAGATAAATATCATCAACGGTGTTATTTGCGCGATTTAGGTTTACCCGTACCTAAATTTGTCGCATTTAGTGCAGAGGTATTTGCCAATAACGATGCTAACTTAAGCCAGTTTCGGTTCCCGGTTGTCCTCAAAGCTCGTCGTCACGGTTACGATGGTCAAGGTACTTATATAATTCGGGATATTGAGCAGCTACGACAGACTTTAGCAAAAATCGATCGGACTCGATTTAAAATTAACAACGGCGAATTTCTCCTCGAAGAATTTGTTCCATTTAAACGCGAACTCGCTGCGATCGCAGCCCGGTCTGTTAATGGTGAAGTTGTCATCTATCCTGTGGTAGAAACTCAACAAGAACAACAAGTTTGTCGGCGGGCGATCGCACCTGCTCAAATTTCACAACCGATCGCCTTGGCAATCAAAAATATTGCTGAGACTTTACTTACCAATCTTGATGTTGTGGGAGTATTTGGAATCGAACTCTTCCTAACGGAGGATGACAAAATACTTGTTAATGAAATAGCACCGCGCACGCACAACTCCGGGCATTTTTCCCTCGATGCTTGTCTAACTTCCCAGTTTGAACAGCATCTGCGGGCCATATGTGGATTACCATTAGGAAATTGCTGCTTGATTTGCCCTGGTGCGGTGATGGTAAATTTGTTGGGATACGAAACCTCCCAAAGCGATTATTACCAAAAACGACAAGCTATAGAACAAATTCCCGACTCTCACCTGCATTGGTACGGTAAAACCGAATCCCGACCGGGGCGAAAACTGGGACATGTGACTGTATTATTAAATAGTACCAGTCGAGAGGATGCGCTTTTAGTCGCGCAAAAAGTCGAATCTATCTGGTATTGCGAGCAAAGCTGAAAAAGTTCGGACTAAGACACACAACATAATTTTTGATGGTTATAATGGGGTTGTTGTGCTTTGACGTTGGTGACTGCCATATAGTTTTTTGATCTATGTCTTTAAGAAAAAGGGAAGCAACAGCTCTCGTGGCAGTATACCGGGCATGTACCCGGAAACTTTAAACGAGGCAACTCGTTTCCCCCCTGGTTTATCCAGGTCAAAAACTTAGGTAAAACGGCGTTGCGGTGCAACAAAATTTTTGGCTCCTAAAATCAGCTATGATTTAGGAGCTTTAATTTTTTGTATTTTAATCCTCAACTTCATTTTAAAGATATCATTGACACGTAGGGGCACGATACCTAACTGCCCCTACAGCATATTCGGCAAGTCGAAGGGCTTTCACCTCAACACGAGATAAATACTAATTTTTATAATTTGTTGCACCAAACGTGGGAAAATACTTATCAAAGTAAATAATCTGTCTATTTGTGAGGGCTAGAATCCGGGTTTCGTAAAAGTTATACTGATTC
>JANNFJ010000634.1:0-10441 GCA_031379725.1 Calothrix sp. OTE_75_metabat_31 | reverse complement strand
GGGGAGATGATTAAGGGTAGTAAGGTGTCGGGTGAAGAAAATTGGAGTTATGAGGGGAAGGTTGCCGAGATTGAGCAAATTATTGCTCGGATTGAGGCGGGTAAGTTGGATTTGGCTGATGTTTTTGACCAGTTTGCGGTTGCTGTAGAGGGTTTGAAGGAGTGCGATCGGTTTTTGCAGGAACGTCAGCAACAGGTGGATTTGTTAATCGAAACGCTACAGTATGAGTAGGTTTTTGTTACTATTGTTCTTGCTTTCAGACATTTGGATAAGTATAATCAACAGCTTATGTAAATACTTTTATACAAAAGCCTGTGTCACCAATTCCTTTTGGCAAAATTATCGAAGCGATCGCTAATATCGCTATCCCGATTGTTAAGGATAAGTTGGAACGTAATGAGACTGTCATTAAGTTATTAAAGTTATTTGGTCTTGACCCCGAACATCCACCGAGCGATTTTGCTGGGGTTTATGCTTATGCTTTGGTAGAATATGGGGTGGGAAAACCACTGCCGTTTTTAGAGCTTTTTCGTCAAGAACAGATAAAACAAGCTTTTCGCAAAGCATTCGACCACAATAACCCTTCAATTTTGCTTGCAGAAGTGGATGTTGTTGTCAATAGCTATGCTTTGGGTGATGATATCAAAAATTTGGGTCTTGATGTTAAACGCGAAATAGCGGCATTCTACATCGTTTTTTCGGAAGTAGCAAAACGTCAAATTGCGGTTAGCTATTACGAAGAGAAAGACGGCTGGATTGACGGTTATATTGACCGCTGGCTTGATGACCCAGCAAAAGAGCATATTTCGATTTTAGGCGAATTTGGCACGGGGAAAACTTGGTTCGCGCTGCATTACGCTTGGGTGACGCTGCAACGCTATCGAAATGCCCAAAAACGCGGTACGGAACTTCCTCGTTTACCTTTGGTGATTCCCCTGCGGGATTATGCGAAAGCGGTGAGTGTGGAGTCGTTATTTTCTGAGTTTTTCTTTCGTCAATATAAAATTCCTTTACCACATTACGATGCATTTGTCCAGCTTAACCGGATGGGTAAATTACTGCTAATTTTCGACGGTTTCGATGAAATGGCAGCAAGGGTTGATAGACAGGAAATGATTAATAATTTTTGGGAATTAGCAAAAGTGGTAGTTCCCGGTGCAAAGGTCATTTTAACCTGTCGTACCGAACATTTTCCCGAAGCGAAGGAAGGACGTGCTTTATTGAATGCCGAATTGAAAGCTTCAACAGCGAATCTTACAGTGGAAACACCGCAATTTGAAGTTTTAGAATTAGAGAAATTTTCCGACGAACAAATTCGACAAGTACTATCGCATCAAACGGAAACTGCCACAGTCGAACAAGTGATGGGCAATCATCAACTATTGGACTTAGCACGTCGTCCGGTGATGACAGAATTGATATTAGAAGCTTTGCCAGATATTGCTGCAGGGAAACCTGTGGATATGTCACGGGTTTATTTGTATGCAGTAAGACGGAAGATGGAGAATGATATTAGATGCGATCGCACTTTCACCTCCCTTGCCCAAAAGCTGTATTTCTTATGCGAACTTTCCTGGGAAATGCTTTCTACTGACCAAATGAGCCTCAATTATAGACTTTTCCCTGACCGAATTCGCCGTTTATTCGGTGCCGAGGTGCAGCAAGAGAAAGATTTAGACCATTGGCATTATGACATGATGGGGCAAACAATGCTTATCCGTAATGCTGACGGTGATTATACTCCAGCGCATCGGTCATTGTTAGAGTTTTTTGTTGCGTATAAATTTGCCGCAGAATTGGGGGCATTAGCTGAGGATTTTACTGAGTTGGCAAGGGCAGATTATATAGATAATATTGGGGCTGTTGATAGTACGTGGTCATCTCATTTTAGTCAGCAAGTAGCACCGTTAAATAGGTTTGCGAGTGAGTCGTTAGAGAAGTTACGGCAAACTATTGGAAAAGCACCTTTGACTAAAGCGGTGATGGATTTGCTTGTACCGATGATTGATATTAATGCTCAAGCATCGATTATTAAGATTATTGAAGCGACACGAAGTAAGAGTGAAGATGAAGTGGGTTATGTCGGGGGAAATGCAGCAACGGTTTTAGTAAAAGTTGACAAAACAGCATTGGTAGGGAAAGATTTTAGCTATGCGGTAATTAAAGGTGCTGATTTTTCCGAAGCTAGCTTACGTCATGCCGATTTTACAGAAGCTAATCTCAAGAATTCGCTGTTTAGAAAACGTTTAGGCACTGTTTTATCAATAGCATTTAGTCCAGATGGACAAGTTTTTGCCACAGCAGATGCTAATGGTGAAATTCATTTATGGAGTCTTGCTAATTTTGAAAGAATTTTAACATTGAAAGGACATCTTAACTGGGTGCGAACAATTGCTTTTAGTCCCAATGGCCAAATGTTAGCTAGTGCTAGCTACGACTTTACAATCAAGCTATGGGATGTACGTAATGGTAAATGTATTCAAACTTTGGATGACCATACTGATAGAGTATATTCAGTAGCCTTTAGTCCTAACAATAAAATTATAGCTAGCGGTAGCCAAGATAAAACAATCAAATTATGGGATATTAATACAGGTGAATGCATCCAAACTTTACATATTCACACTGAGAGAGTATACTCAGTAGCTTTCAGTCCCAATAGTCAATTTTTAGCCAGCGGTAGCCAAGATAAAACAATCAAATTATGGGATATTAATACAGGTGAATGCATCCAAACCTTATATGGTCATATTGGCTGGGTACGAGTAGTCATATTCAGCGCAGATGGTGAGATAATTGCTAGTAGTAGTAATGATAGAAGCGTCCGACTATGGAATGTTCGTACTGGTGAATGTTTGAAAACTTTAAATGGTCATACCAGCACAGTATTTTCGTTAACTTTCAATTTTAATAGTCAAATATTAGCAACAGGCAGTGCTGACGAAACAGTACGACTATGGGATGTTAATACAGGTGAATGTATTACAACTTTATTCGGACATAGTGATTGGGTACGTTCAGTTGCTTTTACTTCACAGGATAATACCCTGGCCAGCGGAGGGGATGACCAAACAGCGAAATTTTGGGACATTAATACCCATCAATGTTTGCGAACTTTGCAAGGATATAATCATTTAATATTAAGTGTCACCTTCACTCCTGACGGTAAAGCTTTAGTCAGTGGCAGCAATGATACTTTTTTGAGAATATGGGACATTGACACAGGTGAATGCTTCAAAATTTTACAAGGTCACAAATCATGGGTAACATACACTAGTGTTAGCCCAGATGGTCAACTTTTAGCTAGTGGAAGTTCAGATAAGACAATAAAAATTTGGCAAATGTATACTGGCATATGCATTAAAACTTTAGAAGCACAAAATACTTGGGAATCACCTGCTATATTTAGTCATGATGGTAAAATTCTGGCCTTAACTGATAAAAAGACTGTACAACTTTGGAATCTTTCTACTGATGAATGTGTGAAAACTTTACTATCCGAAAGTTGGGCAAAGTCTATAGCTTTTAGTCCTGATACTAAACTGTTAGCTAGTGGAAATCAAGACCACACAATCAGAGTTTGGGATCTAGATACAGCTAAGTGCATCAAAACTTTACAAGGACATATTGATTGGGTATGGTCAGTCAGCTTTAATGCTAATGGGGAGATATTAGCTAGTGGTGGTGGTAACTACGATAGAACAGTAAAACTTTGGGATGTAAACACAGGTCAGTGTCTCAGAACTTTGCAGGGGCATAAAAGTGATGCCAGATGCGTTATATTCAGTCCAAATGGTCAAATTTTAGCAAGTGGCAGCCACGATAGAACTATTAAGTTATGGGATTATCATACTGGTGAATGCTTGAAAACTTTAGAAGGACATACTAACTGGGTAGTATCGATTTGTTTCAGTCCTGATGGAACTATTCTAGCTAGTGGTAGCGAAGATGGGAAAATTAAGCTTTGGGATGTAAATACGGGTAATTGCATAAAAACCCTTAGACCCGAAAGACCTTATGAAAAATTGAATATTACAAAGGTTAAAGGATTAACTGAAGCTGAAAAATCCACACTCAAAGCATTAGGTGCGGTGGAAGATAGTGAATAAATAAGAGTTAAGCTTGGGGTGCATGGGGAGTTATTTATCATATGTTAGGATAAAACATAATTGCTTTAACTCCTTTTTTAATTACCTTAAAAGTTATTTACTATCATCATCTGCAAATAAAGATTCTAAATCTTGACGACCATTGACTACTCGTAGAATTTGAACTCCATCATCAAGGATTTTGTATAAAATTACGTATCCATCTAGCGGTAAGCCTCGCAAACCAAGTCTAATATGAGCATAATTTCGTCCCATATAGGGAAAGTTTGTTAAATTCTGGCACTTTTTATTAAATTATCTAAATAGCTTTTCCCCTGCTTCAAGGTTGCGGTCTAGAAAGTAATTTGCTATCTCATTTAAGTCCCTACTTGCAGATGGTGAAATAATATAATTGCTCATTCCTGTTCCTGACGCGCTCTTTTAAATCTATTTAGTATTTCCATCACTACAGTCTCACCATCCAAACTTTCACCACGGTCAAGTTCTGCAATAGCTATATCAACTTTTTGACGGGTTTCTTCTATCCACTCAGCATACTCAAAATGCAACTTCTCAAACAATCGAAATGCTATATCAACTATTTCCTCAGCCGAATTATATTTACCACTTTCAATTTGTGCTTGAATTAGCTGTTCTTGTTCGGGTCTCAGTTGGATATTCATAATTCTTCCCTCTAATTTACTTATTTGATTCTGATATTTCAACCGTTAGCTTTTGAGTAGTCATTTTTACTTTTAATGATACAAAATTATTTTTGTAAGCATGAGAAAATGCATTCTCATCAATAGTTATAATATCACAGGCATTATCGCTGTTACAAAGGAGTATAAAGTTAACGTAGATTGTGTGAAACGTATCGGTTAGCACGGAGACCACACTCATTATGTAATCCAACAATTAACTCTATGGAAACCCGATAATACCAATTTGTAAAAAAAATAACATATCCGTAGGGGCGGGGTCTTCCCGCCCTTTTCGACAATCCACATGCCACAATTATTAATCAAAATTGGTATCGCCGAAAAACGCGATGGTCGAACGCGAGGTGCGTCTCCGTAGGAGTTAGACCACTCCTGCGGAGTATCGCCCCGTCCGCGCTTTTGCAATTAACAATGAGATAATAGAATTTTAATAAGTCATAACCTATGACACTATCTATTCAACCAACCACAACATTAAGTATAGAAGAGTTCTTAAAGCTAACAGAAACAAAACCAGCAAGCGAATATATCCACGGACAAATCTATCAAAAACCTATGCCACAGGGTGAACACAGCACTTTACAAAGCAGTTTAGTCACAGCTATTAATGAGATTGGTAAACCCCAAAAATTAGTTTATGCCTTTCCTGAGTTACGCTGTACATTTCAAGGTCGTTCAATAGTGCCAGATATTGCAGTTTTTGAATGGCAATGCATTCCCTTACTTGCAAATGGTAGAATTGCCAATAAATTTGAAATTCCTCCAGATTGGATAATTGAAATCCTCTCACCAGGACAATCACCAAACCGAGTTATCCAGAAAATTACATTTTCAATCGAGAATGGAGCAAAGTTAGGCTGGTTGCTTGATGCTTCGGATGAGTCAATTATGATTTTTCAACCCAATAGATTACCGCAATTCAAGGAAAATATAGATATATTACCAGTTTTGGGCGTTCTGGAAAATTGGCAATTAACAGTTGCAGATGTATTTAATTGGTTAAATTTTGCTTAAATAAAAGATTACATGAGTATAATAAGACTCAAAATATCGTTAAAATATAGTCAAACCTAAATATTATCGCTCCTTTCCAACCCAATAGTTCCAATGACCTTCACCGAATTAAAATCTCAGCTACTTTCGTTATCACCAATTGAGAAAGCTGAAATCATTCAACTATTATCCCAAAGCCTTGCTAATACTTGGCAAGGAATTAGCAAGACTCCCGGTGTTATTGGTGGTGATGCTTGTATTCGACAGACTCGCATTCCTGTTTGGTTGCTAGTAAGTTATCGTCGTTCGGGTTTAAGTGAAGCCAAAATTTTAGACAACTATCCAACTCTATCGTCCGATGACTTGGCAAAAGCGTGGGATTATGCACGAGCTTATCCCGATGAAATTGAGGTAGCTATCCAAAAGCACCACGAAGCATAAATGGCACATTTATATACAGATGAACAGTTCCCAAGGGAAGCTGTGTTAACTTTACGTACTTTAGGTCACGATGTCCTGACGGTTCAGGAAGCAGGAAAAGCTAATCAAGGAATTCCCGACGAGCAAGTTCTGGCTTTTGCTACAGATAACCAGCGTGCAGTTGTGACATTAAATCGATATGATTTTATTCGACTGCACAACAAACAACCAAGCCATGCTGGAATTATTGTTTGTACAGAAAATCCAGATTTCGTTATGTTAGCAACACGGATTGATGAAGCGATTTCTTGTGTCGAAATATTAACAGGTAAACTCATTCGAGTGTATAAGTTACCCAAACCTGTATCATAAGTCTAGCAGCTTGATGATTCCAGTTATTGTATATAAATAAATCAATGATGCGTTACGAATATGAGCGTATGGGTTTATAAATAGTAGGACAGGCAAGATGCCTATCCTACGATAAGGGGAATCAAGCTTTTCGGTTGTGTTTTCTAGCAACCACCTTCTGGATTCGTAATCTTGCTTAATTCAAACCAGGTGCGATCGCTAACGATTCCATCAACTGGTAGACCAGTACGTTTTTGCAGAGATTTTACTGCAGATGATGTTTTTGCACCAAACTGCCCGTCAATTTGACCTTGGTAGTCGCGGCTAAATATTAACTTTTGTTGAACAATCTTTACTAATCCTGCATTTGTGCTATTTAATTTCAAAGTAGGCATATCAACAGGTGCATTTGTGAATAATGCTCGCCAAGTGCGATTTCCAACTACTCCATCAACAGTTAGAAATACACGAGCTTGGAAGGACTTAACGGCCAATGTTGTCACTTTACCAAAAATACCATCAATTACAGACTTATCAGCTTGTTTTTCGCAGCTATCATAATAACCTTTATCGAATAATAGCTTTTGCAGTTCTTTAACAGCGTCCCCTTTGGAACCTTCTTTTAAAATAGGCTTGTTGAGTTGTGCTGCTGCGATTGTTGTTGATGTCATTTTAGTTACCTATGAGTGTGGTTTGTAAGTTGATACAAGTTTTGTTTTAGTTAAGTACAAATATTTGCACTAGCTCGATACAATAAGCATTCTAGAAGCGATTAAATTGTTTTTTAGTTGCTTGTATGTGCTTTTTGTTTCGATGATTAAAGCTACAAATTCTACTATGGGTATTTCGGACAACACTAAAAGTTTTTTTATAATTGCTGAAAAATCATCTTCAACCAATTCAACCAGCTTCCTTCTATGCCAATTGGTAAGGTGTCTACTAAAATTAATGGCTGTGGAGGTAATTTTCCAGGTATAGCAAGCATTGCAAAGGACGTACCTCGAAACTGCCTAATAGCAATAGCAATAAGGATTAGATTCAGCGTAATTTAAATACATACCAGTTCTTGAACAAATATTAAAAAAACAAAACTGGGGCAAATCGCTGTATTTATAAGCCTATTTAACCACCATGACATGTACATTGGAATATATTTCAACAGTAGAACAAGAAAGCATACCTCCGCTTACACAAGAAGCAATCCAACGTGCAAAACAAGGGGTAGAATATGCACGCGATCGCTTCTCCCACGAAATGATTCAGCAAGCACTATCGGGTGATGGTAGTGAAAATAAAATCAGCGGTAAAATTCGACGTATGGTGCTGCGAACCTTGATTCACGGACTATTTAGTGTCAAAGTCGAATTTCCCGAACGGATTCCCAACTGTCCCGTACTCTTTTGTGCAAACCACCTCAACCATATTGACCCCTTTTTACTACTATCAGAATTACCCGCACAACCTTACTTTCATATATTGGGTGATGGACGGACGCTGTATAACAATAAATGGAAGCGACTTTTGCTGCGGTTCGCAAAGGGAGTAATTCCCCTCGAACGGATATGGAAGGAAGAAGTAGCTGTTATTGAAGCTTTCAAAGCTGGGAGAGAAGATTTAGCCGAACTTGCTGCAAGTATTGAAGAGTACGTCCCTAAAGGTAACTCCATCGAATCGATGCGGAAACTAGACCGGATTGTGCAAGCTACTTTTGCTCGTGGTGAAAGCATTTTACTATTCCCTGAAGGTAAGCTTGGCAGCGTTGAGGGTCAAGTATTACCACTTAAACGTGGTGCTGCTATTTATGCAATACGTTCGGGTGTACCCATTGTCCCAATTGCCCTTGTAGGTACTAAAGACCTATTTTTCCGTAAAGAATTAACAGTTAGAATTGGTGAACCAATTACATTTACTCAATCAAATCGACCCAAATCGCAACAAGTTCAAGCTGTCATTGATGAGTTACAAAATGCAATGCAGGATTTGTTGCCGCAAGATTATTCTGAACCGACAGGGAAAAAGCCTTTTCGTAATTTCCTCAATCATTTATTTTGGTAAACGTCCCGTAGCATAGGCATCCTGCCTGTGCGTAACCAATAACCAATTAAGGATTACAATACATACATTGACCTGGGTCAGCAAACTCCATTCCATCTGGATATAATGCCTCTTTTTTAATACTGCATTTTTTACATTGGTAAATCACCGATTTAGTCAAAAGAGTTGGTGCAGAACACATTGCACATGGTAAACCTTGGATTCGTTGGGTAATTTCAAAACCGGGTGTAGAACATTGAGGACAAACACTCTTAATTTTGCTAATTAAATTCAAAGTCGCTTTTTGAATATTCTTCATCCTTGTCGGATTATACATTGCCCGCATATCGGTCTCAATATGCACTTTGCCTGTCGGTGAATTTTGAAGTGTAATATTGACAGCTTCGACAAGTTGTGTATCAGTCGTAATACCTTTAAAAACTTCCTTACTATCCTGGGGATTTTCTTCAACCATGACTATTACACCATGTTCGGGAAAACCTACTTTTTGACTAAAATTCAAAGCTTCTTCAATACTACTGATGACTTGATAATTGTGATTTGTGTCGGTCGAAAATTCCTCCCCGATAATTTCTAAATCATTTTGCTTATCAATCAAAACCACAATTTCACGATTGCTCGAAATGTAAGGGAAGCTGGGATGGGGTGCAAAGCTACCTTCACTCGCTAAAGCGAGACTTTCACCTGTTAATTCTAATACTTGTTCTGCCTTGAATCGTGCAGCTTCGATTTGCGTTCCCGGACGCTTGATTTCACGAGTAAATGTGCCAAATATATCAGTGTTAAAATTTGGCGGTACTATAACTTTAATACCTAATTCTTGTTCTAAAATAGGTGCTATTACTCGCTCTTTTTCATGCATAGTAGCCAGTACTGCTACTCGATTGGTAAATAATGCCATTGTTACCGTTTTAGTTGTAGGGTGCGTTAATGAAATGTAACGCACCATCTAGAAGTGGGAAACTATTAATAAAATCTAACCTATTGGATAATTAGGTGCGTTACGGCTGTTGCCTAACGCACCCTACTTTTAATTTTAAGCATTTGCTGAGAGTAGGGGAATATTTTCAGCAACTACATCATTAACTGTAATACCTTGCTTCATTGCCCAATACTGGCTCAAAAAGTGGATTTGTCGCAATCCCACAATTAAATTGAAGCCAGGTATAAATATCCACCAAACGACTAAGGGTTCCTTGAGTCCAGCTTGACGATAAAGTTCGTTGACATCTCGATATAAACGAAACTGCACGATATAGATCCAAGCTACACCTAAGAACGAAAACCAACCAAACCATCCCGGTACATCTGGGTCAAAAATTCGCAATAGTTGGGGAATAATTACACCCAATACAAAAGGTGCTAAACATAAAGTTCCTGACCAACCCTTACCGTTATACTTACGTAATTCTTCCTGAATTATCCATTTATACCACCCGTAATACAACATTAAAGTCGCTACAGATAACAATATTACTTGTCCCAGGGGACGGGGTTTGCCTAGAGGTTGCTCGGACATACTTACGGCAGAGATGTCAAAAATAATTGTTTATATTTCTTAATGTATGACATCTTAGCTTTGGAGGGAAGGGGGAAGGAAAAAAGTAAATAGAAAATTTAATTGAGATGCGAAATTTATTGAGATGCGAAACTTATTGAGATGCGAAATTTATTGAGACGCGAAATTTCGCGTCTCTACAAGTTCTAACTTTCTACTCCCAACTCTCTACTCCCAACTCCCTCCAATTCCTTTTCTTTATCGAGACGACGTTTTCTTGCGTAAAGCTGGATAGTGACAGCCATGAGAACAAC
>JANNFJ010000632.1:0-5320 GCA_031379725.1 Calothrix sp. OTE_75_metabat_31 | reverse complement strand
TGCCAAACCTTCTAGTTTTTCAACCCCCGTGTAACCCAATTTAGCCGCATTCGCAATTAGGCTCTTGCTGACAGGGTTAATTTTGGCAGTTGTTAACTCAGCAGGGGTCAATTGTTCAATGGTCTTACCTGCTGGCAAGGTAAAGTTAGCAGGGTTATTGATGTTGGTTGCCCTAGCCAAATCAATTTGGTAAATGAGTTTGTTCGAGGCATTAGTAGCAAGGTCATCGCGTTCAACAATCGCAAATTTACCGTTACCAAGCGAAACTGCATCTCCTATCTTGTCGGTTTTGGCGGTACCAGTACCTGTAATATCGTCGAGAAGATATAGATACTCACCAGTCACCGTTTTAGAAACTACGTCAAATTCCAAAACTCGGAGATTGCGGGAAGTGCTGGATGCTGTATTCGCAGCGTTATCTGGGTTATCAATGGCACTTTGAATGAAAGCATAAAGCTTATTACCTTCCAAAGCCACAGCCTCAAACCCGCGATTACTGCGTCGTTGAGCATAAACCTCTGGTAAAATTTCAGTCCCAAAAGTGCCGGTGGGTTGGTCGGGGTCGGGTGCAGTGGCAGTTCCCTTGGGAATAAAGCGGTCAAGCAACTTACCCTTAACGTCAAAGTGGTAAATCGCGGGACGGTACTCATCCACCATCCAGTAGTCACCATTTTGGGCAACGACAATCCCCTCTAGGTCAGCACCCAAAGTATCGTTAGCTAAAACTTTATTATCGAGGTCAACACCAATTTCATCGGTATAGGCAAGATTGTTGGTTTTAGCTTGCAAGTTAGGCAATCCAGTTAACGGGGTTGTGCCATCTTGACGGAACAATCCAGTTCGCTTGGTAATGTTAATTTGACTCGTGGTGCGGTTGAGTTCAAAATTGACGATTTCTGGCTGGAAGCTGGGCAAGAAAAATGGTCTGTTTTGACCAGTAGGTTCACCATTCGGACCTCGGTCTGTGTGGGTAACAAACTTGAGGTTGCCATTAGCCGCAAGTCCTTGGAAATACAATCCAGAAAAACCACCTAAAAGAATGTCTTGACCTTTGGAGGTTGTTCCTAACTTCGGTAAGTTAGTGAAATCGTAATTCGTAATTTTGGGTTGCGCTACAGGAGTGCGAGGATTGTAAGAAGTGGTATCGATATTTAAAGGAGTCGGGAAAGCGTTAGCGATATTTTCCCAAGGCACGAACTTGAAGTTGCTGCTGATGTTCTCACCATTTGCATCCACCTTTGCAGGAAGATTGCTACCATCTTGGGTGACAAATAAACCATTGGGGAAGTTAGTCCCCATAGGCACGTTCACGACATCTGCACCGTCAGATTCTTGGACGCTATCAATTCCACCGTTGTTACCAATAGCAAACTGACCGACGTAATCGTAATTACCTTCGCGGGTGTAGGCAGCAAAGTTGTTATCTCCTTGGCTCGACGCTAACAGGTAGCCTGTACCGTTTTTGCCATAGTAAATAGATAGCCCTTCGACATCTTCTTCCAAACGAGTACCACCCAGGTCTTTCACCCGGTCAATTAACTTACCCGTGTTACTGCCGTTGGGTTCTGCTTGGTTCTTCCAGATACCCACATCTTCCTGTCCAATGTAGAGGAAACCTGTTTCTTGGTCTACCACCATACCTTCGAGTTGAGCCTCGCGGTCAGCAGTGGTAGATACAGTAAAATTACGTACCCGTTCTGCACCAATTTTGCCATTACCTTTGTCAATCAGTTTAAACTGAGCCACATCTCCAGTTTGGCGACGGTTGGCAAATGCGTAGTAATCATTAGTGACGGGACTGCGGTATAAAGCCAGCCCGTAAGCACTCCGTGTTGAGGCTGAATAGGGAGCTGCAAAAGGTGCTGCTTGGAATAGCGTTCCAATACTGCTATCGGTAATATCTGTTAAATATTGACCGGGTGTGGTGGGGTTTGCGTTGATTTGGAAAATTGCGAGTTTATCGTTATTGCGATCGCTAGCTACGGCAATATCTACCGTTTGACTGCCCAATTTAAACCCGTATTGCAAATCAACGTTGTTGTAGCGAATATTGCCTGGATTAATTTCCTGTAACAAACTACCTGACAAGTCATAAATCCGCAAACCGCCATTTTTAACCGATGTGACAACCAAACTCTTCGCGCCATCTGTGGAATTTACGTAGATAGCAGGGTCATCGGCATCAGCACGCTGACTAAATGGTAAGGTTCCATCGTCAACTAAATCGGGACGGGTTTCGACTGTGGGGGCTGCAGTGGGAACTAAGTCAGCACCTAAAGTTAAGATTTGGGTAAATTGCGTTGGGCTAAAGTTGTTATCACTTACCAGCACAATCGACTGACGACCATCAGCTAACTTGGGACCGAAAGCTAGACCCTCGACATTATCTAATCCAGTTATGGGGTGATTTGGATCAGTCGGCAATTTGAGACTGTTTAAATCCAACAGCAGACGCTTTTGAGCAGGTGCGATACCAGCCAGTTGTGCAGTACTTAAACTAGTGAGTGAGTCGGTAGTGCTAATATCAGTCGCACCTTGGAGGCTAACTTCATAGATTCTGATACCGTTACCTACACCTGTTGCAAAGGAGCGTTCCAATGCAATCAAAGTCCCACGGTTATCGATTGCCAACAAATCCACCAAGCCGTTATCACTAAATCCACCTGCGGGGTTTGATGCGACAGATCGATTGGTTATGTAAAGATATTCCTTCAGTGGCTGTCCGCTAGCTAAATCGTATTGCACAATACGCGAACGGCTACCAGTAGTTGTGGTTGCCGTTGGCCCATCCTGGAACAAACTGTTTTCGGTAGCGGTATATAAAGTTTTTTGGTCAGGGGTAATTGTGAGACTTTCAAACGCTAAGTTATTGCGAATACCTGATGTTTGAATATCACCTGTGTTGACCGTGCCGCTGTTGTCAGTGTCTTGTACTACAGGGAGAAACTTCTTAGGTACAGGTAAAGAGCGAATTTGCTGCCCTGTAGACAGTGAAAACTCGTTAACAAAAGGATTCGATACCCGACCTGCACCTGGGTTAGCCTCACCCTCGGAAGAAATAAAGACTGTACCCTTATTAGTTAAAGCAATGCCTTCTGGGTCAAGGCTGTTCAGAGCGAACAGATTGCCACTAGCATCTTTGAGTCCGGTAACATTTGTGAACGTTACCCCAGCAGTCGAGACGGTAGCAGGGTTAACAGTAAATGTATAGAAGCGAGCATTTGGAGAACGGTCATCGGCGATCGCATAGTAGCGGTTATTGACGGCATCATAAGTCACGCCAGATAATCCTCCCACTGGCACCAATGTCCCATTCACAGTCCCAGCCGCGTTAGTGGGGGTAAAGCCAGTCGCAAAAGTCGTTTGTCCTAAAAAACCAATATTAGAAATGGTTTTAGCTGCTTCCGTTGCACCCACCTGTACATCTGCAAACACTAAACGATGGTCGGAACTAGGGAAACCACCAGGAAGAGTGGCATTAAAAGTACCAACTAAGGGGAAATTTGGGTCTGTATTAAGGGGCCAAAATACCTGAGAATTAGTAATTTGCAGGTTGGTGGAAGGCAATACATAATCAGTCCGCAAGTTACCTGGAGCATTATCATTAAAATCAGCGGTGTCAAAAGCTGGATTACCTTTATGGGTAAGATTCAGACCACCCTGCAAAGCCGCTTGTTGAGGCCCACCTGCACTGCTAGGAATAGAATTAGTATTGATATTGGGGTTTTGTAACAGTTGCAGAATAGCGTTGTTAAAACTATCACCATCAAATGGGTCTGCATTCTGGTCGCCCATAATTACAAAGCTTGAACCACTAGCAATAGCGCCCTTTTTGCCTTTATCGTCGTAAATATAATCACCTTTTCCAGGTGTAATATAATCTGACCAAAAACGAATTTCATCGTAATTACGTTTCCCGTTACGGTCTTCTGCACCATCAAAAGTGGGTGGTGTAGGATGGCTAACTAATGCATGAACCGTCTCACCATTTATCTTAATGGGAACATCCCAATGGCTTTTGGAGGAGAGACGCAATACTGCTTGTTCTTCGGGTGAATACCAAGGAGTTGTAGAACCGGGAGTAGCGATGGTAGGGAGTTGCGAATCTGGCATATCCTTCCACAGAAAATTTTGGAAGGTGCGGACATTTGCCGTGTCGATGGGGTATTTCGACAATAGCAACATCCCAAATTGACCGGGAAAATTTCCAAAACCAAAAGCATCATCACCGTATCCAGCCGCACCGGGGGTTGTGACGACTGTACCGTTGTTATTTAAGTCAAACCCTGAAGCAATCCCCGTGTTGGAAGGAGCAATATAAACGTAGGGATAATTAACGGGTGTTGCACCGTTCTGACTGACCGATAAATAATTTTGTTGGAATAGCTGTACGGGTTGCTGAGGGTTCGACTGTACGTAGTCAAACTCATTGATAAGCAGTACATCAGGGTTGGAACGTTGGATGATTTCTGCTACAGCTTTTGCCTGGGCATTATTAGGTGTAGATAAATCGGTTACTAGTTGACCTTCTGTGTTGCGATTCAGCGATGCATTGAACTGAGAAAAGCGAATCGTACTGGTAGATACCATATATTATTCCAAAATTCCATTAAAAAGATTGGGAAATTAGCAACAAATTTTATGATCAGCTTAATAGAGGGTTAACAACCGCAATTAAGTTGACTGATGGGACGCAAACGTTCACTTTTAATCTGCAACAATATCAGTATCGGCATGATTTTAACTATACCAAATACTGCTCAAAAAGTATCAGCAAATAACCTGGAAAGCAAGTTATTTAGTTTACGTCTTGACTATTCCAATTTTTACGAATTATTGATTATGTAGGCATAGTCTTTAGTTGCTTTTTGTCTAAATTCCAATGAATTAGTCGCTAGGTCGGAAGCATCAAAATTAATGACTTATCTAGTGCAGGACGGCGGAAATAATGCAAATATATGCTTTAAAACAGCAAGTCTAATACGATACAAATAACTTTACCTACAAGCGATCGCATTGAGTTTCTAAAAAATCATAAAAGTGCTAGATAAAATATATCCAAAGGAGGATGTACTCCCAAAAATATCTGTTTCTTTGAATGAAGTCGTAAGTTTTGTACTCCAACTTTTCAAAAGATCGTACTGGCGAATAAGAAGTATTGCCCTCAATAGGGTTAAGTTAAGAATGAGATCCCTTTTAAAAAAGCCAGGGCTGATTCATTCTCTATATAGAAATCACCGAAGTCTTATTTTTTCGTTTGAATTTAAGTTACTCGTAGGGGCGGGGTTCCCCCGCCCTGACAATACCGTGTAGTAAGCTA
>JANNFJ010000618.1:0-3801 GCA_031379725.1 Calothrix sp. OTE_75_metabat_31 | reverse complement strand
ATATGATACTATAACAGTTAGTTTACTTGGCTTGTTAGGGGGCGCGGCAGGAGGACTTCTGACTGGAATAACTCAAGTTTTACTACTTAAAAAGCAAATTCATTTACTAAGTTGGAAAAAATGGATACTAACTATTACTCTATCTTGGGCTATTAGTTGGTGGAGTCTTGTTGGGGCTATCTTTCTCATACCATCATTATCATCTTTTATACGTAAAATTTCAGATGGATATATTTGTAATTTTAATTGTATTTTTATTATAAAAATTATACAAATTTTATTATGGACAGGTTTTGGGTTGTTATTTGGCTTTTTGAATGGAGCGATTTCAGGACGAGTACTGGTTTGGTTATTGCGACAATCTAGGCAATCTCAATTAGAAAATTGATCGGATTATCGACTTGAAAATAGGGGAGGATATCAAAAATCCATCCCCAACCATAGCGCTATAGTTTCCCCTAAAAATCCTTACTCGATTTTCAAATTAAATGGTAAACGTGCATAAACACCCTTCGGGTCATTCAAATTTTGCAAAACGGAAATTTCCTTCTGCAATTTTTGCAACTCTACCGATAAAGGGTCACTTGCCTTAACCTTCGTACCTTCAACACCTAAAGCAGTTCGCACTTCATCGGCTGCACGTCCAAAAAAGCGTTCTGAAAAAGTACTACTTTTCGGATATTCTTGCAACTTCCAATTGTCCCCCAACTTCGCTAACCCGGCAGCACTTTCGATGGCTGCATCCAAACCACCAATTTCATCGATTAAACCAATATCTTTGGCAGCAGTACCCGACCATACGCGACCTTGGGCGATTTCTGCGACTTTTTCTTGGGGTAATTTGCGTCCTTGTGATACTTTATTCAGGAATAAACCATAAATACGGTTGACACTGCGCTGATAAAGAGCTATTTCCTCTGCCGATTTTGGACGTGACGAAGTTTGATTATCGGCATATTTGCCAGTTTTCACGGCATCCCAGGTAATACCGTTATCGTTAGCAATTTTTTGGAAATTGAGCAATAATCCAAATACACCAATCGAACCTGTAATTGTAGTTGGTTCGGCAAAAATCCGGTTTGAGTCGGTAGCAATCCAGTAACCACCCGATGCGGCAACATCACCCATCGAAACAACAACAGGTATTTTCTCGCGGGTTAATTGTACCTCGCGTTGCATTACATCCGCAGCAGTCGCGCTACCACCGGGACTGTTAATCCGCAATACCACAGCTTTGACATCTTTATCTTGGCGGATGCGATTGAAGATTTTCGCAAAGCGATCGCCTCCAACTTGCGTGTCGTCACCTTGCCCATCGACAATTTCACCTTCAGCATAAACTACGGCAATTTCATTTTTAGATGAACGTTCCACATCAGAGTTTTTATTGGGAACTTGTGCGTAATCATCCATGCTAATTTGGCGGAATGTTTTATCATCCTTATCCGAACTAGTTAATTGCTTCAACTCACTAACTACTTGGTCGTAATAAGCAACTTTATCCACCAAACCTTGCTGTTTGGCATCCGCAGCTTCCAAAATTGGTTGATTGTCGGCAATTGTCTGCACCTTCTGTGCGTCAATTTTACGACTTTTTCCGACCGAAGTCCGCCAATCGCTCCATACATCGTCCAAAAGTTTCTGCGTTTGTTCGCGGTTTTCAGGACTGAGCTTATTTAAAATATACGGCTCAACCGCACCTTTAAATTTACCAACCCGTATCACCTGTACACCAACACCATATTTTTGCAACGCACCTGCAAGGAACATTGGTTGCGAACTAAAACCGTTAACCTCCATTCCTCCCAATGGATTAACCACAACCGTATCAGCCACCGAGCTTAAATAATACTCGCGTTCGCTCCATTCCATTCCATAGGCTATAACCTTCTTCCCTGCTGTGCGAAATTTTTCCAACGCTTGCCGAATCTCTTTGAGAGTAGCAAAACCAGCTATACCTGAAGCTTGGGAAACTTGGGTTGCATCAAGATAAATACCAACAATTCGCTTATCGCTTCGTGCTTTTTCTAAAGTATCTAAAACGCTGCGTAACGACATTCGCTCTTTCTTACTTCCAGAAAACACCTCTTGCAACGCTTCACTCGAACTAGGTTCAGCATCGGTAATACTCATTGCCAAATCGAATACTAGTACCGATTTATCTTTAACTATAGGCCCGGTATCGCTTGATGCTGCAGCAAACAACAGTACCAAGAACCCGGTAGTGGCAACCCCAGAAAATATAATTAGCCCCAGCACGCTGCCAATTAAGCTCGCAAAAGTTTGTTTTAGAAAATTACTCATATAGTTATTAGTTAATGGTCAGTGGTTAGTGGTTAATGGTCAGTGGTCAGTGGTTAGTGGTTATTCGCAAATGACTACTGACTATTGACTACTGACAACTAAATATTGACATCATCGCAGAGATTTTTGTACTTATTACATTCTATTCTAAACGCTGTAAACTTCCCGAAGACTGAAGTTGCGCTAAATTGACGTTACCAGTACAGAATAACACTGTTGTTATCTCCGCAATTAAAACGGATGCTAAATCATAAACAGCAGTTTCTGATTCTGCCGCAGCTTGCAAAAACGGCATTGCCAATCCAGCGATATTTGCTCCCAGTGCTAGAGCTTTGCCAACTTCCAACCCGTCACGCAATCCCCCCGACGCTATCAACGGTACTTCTGGCATTAATCCACGAATACTACTTATACATTCCGCAGTCGGTAAACCCCAATCGGCAAAAGTCTTTCCCAACCGTCGCTGCATCGTTGTTTCTGCCCGTTCCCCTTCCACCTTTGCCCACGAAGTTCCCCCCACTCCTGCAACATCAATTGCTTTCACACCTGCTGCAATCAGCTTTTGTGCCATCACTGCTGAAATCCCATTCCCGACTTCTTTGGCAATGACGGGAATCGTTAACCTACTGCATAATATATTGATTTTGTCAAGTAGTCCTTGAAAATTTTTATCCCCACGGGGTTGAATGCATTCTTGGAGGGGGTTAAGATGCAAAATCAATGCATCAGCTTGGAGTATGTCAATAATTTGCAAACATTCATCAAAACCACAGGCATAATTAAGTTGCACCGCACCCAAGTTTGCAAACAGCATGGCATCGGGTGCTAGCTTGCGAATCGCAAAAGTATCGCTAACTTGGGGTTTTTCCACTGCTACCCGCTGCGAACCGACACCCATCGCAATTTTGTAGTGTTGTGCAACTTCCGCAAGCCGGTAGTTAATCATCTTTGCTTGTTCGGTTCCTCCCGTCATCGAGGAAATTAATAATGGTGCATTGAGGTGTTTTCCGAGAAAATTAGTACTGATATCAATATCGTCGCAGTCGATTTCGGGTAGGCAACAATGGGTAAAGCGGTATTTTTCGAGTCCATTGGTTTGCCGACATTGGACATCTTCTTCCAAGCAGATGCGAATATGGTCAGCTTTGCGGGACTGGGTTTGTGTTGATGTAGGAACGTTCACGGGTGTTTGTCAATTCGAGCGTTGATATTCCTATTTTCTCAAGTGAATCACATTTTGGCGCAGTTTTGGGATGCTGTAATGGTAAAGTGTATACTATATAATCATCCGGTAAAATTGGGGTGAAAGTCTAAGAGGATGTTTGAAAAGTCTTCTTCTTGGTAGCAAAACGTTCTAGATCCCCCTAAATCCACGCCACATTGCTCAACGGGGGGAACCCCCGCAAGCAAGTGGCTCCCCTTATAAAGGGGGACTTTGACTCCGGTTCCCCCCTTTTTAAGGGGGGTTAGGGGGGATCTAAAAGTGCCTAAAGTCAC
>JANNFJ010000612.1:0-3682 GCA_031379725.1 Calothrix sp. OTE_75_metabat_31 | reverse complement strand
ATGCTGCTTAATTCCTATTCCTAGTATCCGGTTATTTACTTTTACTGAATGTTGTTGAGTCTTTTAGAATAACTCCCATAAATTGCCTCAAGGCAGGAACTTCGTTATGCTGTCATCTGCGATCGCCTGGTGGTCGATTACGAATATTGACTACCTTTTCCTTTGACGCAATTCCTGATTTCTAAACTTGAATTTTAATAAATTTATTAATTCTTTATGTTGATTAAGTTTTAATATACTGGTGAAATAGAATATACAGTAAGTAGGTTGGGTGTAACGTAGTGGAACCCAACATTATTAGCATTTAGGTTACCAAAAGCTAAAAAATGGTGCGTTACGCTGTCGCTAACGCACCCTACAAATTAACTCATTATTTTTCTTAACTTTAATTAATTGATGCAATTTTTTAATCTCCCACTTATTTATTCTTTTTCTGTTTTTTCTTATCTTTACTTTTCTTTAAATTTTCACCTTCCACTTCATCCAAACGACCATTAATTAATCCATTAAAACCATATACTTCTCGACTCCCCACCAAACTAACTAAAATCACCTCTTTCTCATCACCGGGTTCAAACCTCACCGCAGTACCAGCAGGAATATCAAGCCGCATTCCCCGCGATTTTTCCCTCTCAAAATGCAACGCAGTATTAACTTCAAAAAAATGAAAATGCGAACCAACCTGAATAGGTCTATCACCCGTATTCGCAACCAGCAACCTTACAGTTTCCCGTCCCGAATTCAACTCAATCTCACCCTCTAACGTAATCAATTCCCCAGGTATCATAACTTTGCGTCTTTGCGTCTTTGCGCGAATATTATCTAATCGGACTATGCACCGTCACCAACTTAGTACCATCAGGAAAAGTCGCTTCCACCTGCACATCATGCACCATTTCCGCGATACCTTCCATAACATCATCCCGTGTTAACAAAGTAGTCCCAAAACTCATTAAATCTGCCACCGTTTGACCATCCCTCGCACCCTCCAAAATCGCAGCAGAAATATAAGCAACAGCCTCCGGATAATTTAACTTTAAACCCCTAGCCTTTCGCCTTTCCGCCACCATTGCAGCAGTAAAAATTAATAACTTGTCTTTTTCCTGCGGCGTAAGTTGCATAATACTCCTTTAGAATAAACCTAATATCCCCTTCCTCTCTTAACTCTGTGCCACGCCAGACGCTACAACGGGGGGAACCCCCGCAACGCGCTGGCTCCTCCGTGTCTGTGTGGTTGATTCCTCTTAAAATATTTTTACAATTAAACTTGCCACACCCTAGGTATACAAACATCACGATTCAAAAACGACCTACGCAATAATTGCCAAACATCAATAAACCAGTTTCGCACCTCTGATGACACAGAGCCACGATATCTACACAAAAATCCATGTTCCAACCGAGTCACACCCACATCACCCACACAGGAACGCAAATTACGTGCTTGGGTAACGATTTCAGGAGAAACAGAATTACCCACCCAAACCAGAGTACCTACTACTGGCTTTCCTGCCAACCCGTGAGGACTGTAAAAAACTTCCTCGCAACCAGGTATCCACTGTCTATCTATCCACAGGGGTTTACCTTCTTGCCAAATTTCGGTATTACTCCTCCATTCTCCCTGCAAAAATTTCTCACCTCTGGCACTGCGTCCAAATCGTGTAATTTCCCAACCTAGAAAAGTCGCATTTTTAGCCAACTCAACCCGCAAATCTTGCCGATAATTTGCACCATCAAAAACTATCGTTTCCTGGGGCAGCCATTCTAAACTAGTATCTATATCTAATTTTACATCAATGTTTTGTCTTGCTTGTAAGTCATTACTACGATAAATTTTGGTCGCGGCTGCGGTAGTAATTAATACTTGCGACTTGGGTTCAAGATGAAAATCGCAAGATAATTTGTCACCACCAACAACACCACCAGCGGTATGTAAAATAACGCTATGACAAATTGCGTCACTTTCGGGATAAAATGGACGCTGCACCTTTAGCGGTGCTTGATAGTAGCTGTGAATTACTTGAGTTTTATCTTGAGAATTGGCATAAATTAAATTTAGTTTTCCATGCCAATTATTTGAAGATGCTGTATTTGAGTTAGTAGATACCATTATGAGATTTTTTAGCCAAAATTATATAATCATCTAATGTGTAATGCGATTTATATTTCTGAGCAAAATATTTTTGAAGCATCCTACTCATTTGATTTTGTAAAGGAAGCTTATTTTGGGAAAAGCATAATTATTTGTTTAGGAATGTTTATCATACTGCTTCCCCCAGGTAAACGCTGGTACGATAATTCATATAAATTAAACCCTTTTCATTAGAATACTTGTGATAAATATTTTTCAACCCAGTGATTAGCTGTTCGTGCTTTTCTCCTTCATGTGGAAGATAAGAAACACTCATTGCACGTCCGATCAATCCGTTTAAATCTAACTCTTGCCGATAGGTAAAGCTAATACGCACTGGTAAAAAAGTCTTTTTCCCAGAGAAACTCAATTTACAAGGTTTGAGCAAACGCAATGCACCAAAACTTGATGAAGAAGGTAAGTATTTACCTAATGGTCAATCCGCAAAGTCGGGATTGAATAAGTCTTGGATGGATGCTGGTTTTGGACAGTTTTTTGAGATATTGGGTCACATAGCCGAAAAAGCTGGAGCCGTTGTAATACCTCAAAATCCTGCTTATAGCTCCCAGGTTCTCAGTTATCGGAATGAGATGATATTTACCGATACTGATATTCGAGAATATTGGGATGAAACACAAATGCTGAGAGTTGATAGAGACATTAATGCATCTATTAATTTGAAGCGACTAGGATTGGGCATTTTTCCTAGTATAAAACGCCGTAGTGGGAAGATTATCATAGTTGGAACTATGCCAGAAAGTACCACAAAGGAAATCTTGTATATCCTTAACAGGACTGCTTGAAGCCTACACTGTACCCGCTTTCTTCAGTGTAGGAGATGTCACCATAGTCCTCAGCACGCGAGCTAAATCGGTTCAGGGGGCTTAAACTATATAACGGTGTCGCTAAAGGTTGATTTTCGTTCATAACTTTCACAGGTTCTTCAAACTCATTTTACCTATATCTATCAATTCCCAAAAATCCACATCTTGGATAGATGCAGGCTTCATTAAGATTTGTAAAGATGTAAGATAATAAGTAATTCTTCACAGATCCAACAGCCATGACTTTTGACTACGACCTGTTTGTAATTGGTGCTGGTTCAGCAGGACTAGCAGCAGCCAAAACAGCCGCAAGCTATGGTGTTCGCGTTGCTGTAGCCGAACGTGAATCCCTTGGTGGTACTTGTGTAAATCGTGGCTGCATCCCCAAAAAGCTGATTGTTTACGCAGCTGATTTTGCACTGCAAAGCCGAATGGCTTATAGCTATGGGTGGAGTGAATGCGATAATTACTTCGATTGGACGCGGTTTATTAAGTCGGTAGATAAGCATCTCGAAACTATTCAACAGTCTTATCTCGGACAGTTAAAAAAATCTGGAGTTGAATTAATTCGCGGTCACGCAATATTTATCGATAACCATACTATCGATATCGAAGGACGCAAAATTACAGCTGATAAAATCTTAATTGCTGTCGGTAGTCGCCCGGTTATGCCAGATATTCCTGGTATCGAATTTGCCATTACTTCCCGCGAGATGTTTCATTTGCC
>JANNFJ010000577.1:0-4868 GCA_031379725.1 Calothrix sp. OTE_75_metabat_31 | reverse complement strand
TAAAAATCCGTCCAAATTATTGCCTGCTTCACAAAGTGTTCCTCGTGCTCAATCAAAAGTTCTCCCATCTTATCGATACGTTGTGTTAGCGTCTCTCCTTGGGCTATCAATTTAAATAGGCTGACATCTTGCCAACTAATCTCTTCAACCAGTTGCTCAAACAACGCTTGCTTGCTGGGGAAGTAATGATATAATGCTCCTGTTGAGATACCTAATTCCTTAGATATCTGACGTGTCGTCACGCTCGCATAGCCTTTTTGGGCAAACAGATCGAAGCATTTATGGAGAAGCTCTTTGCGATATTCTTCTGAGTGAACGATTTTAGGCATGGGTGAATTAGTCTTATATCGAGCGCTCGTTTTATTATAGCTGACAAATATAAATATGTGTAGCTATTTCTGATTTGGGGCATTTTACTTTGGTTTGTAAATTGGGTTTTGCTAACTGGGCGGAGTATCGCTACGCGATCGCTTGGTGCAATCTTCAACAACAGAAACTTAACGATTACGAATAATTTGCACAAGTTCATAGATTGAGAAATTAAACTCAAGCAGCAAATAGTTCTTGGGGAGAAGAAGATTATTAAAGTTCAGTCAATGCATAAACATGCAAATAACTATGCATTAAGTAGCCAGACTTAGTAATAAAAAGTCAGCATAATAGATACAACAGAAGGAAATCAATCAACAGTGGGAGTTCCACCTCTGTAACGATTGGACAGTCTCCAAACTTGGCATCCAATCCCATGCTATCAACTGATATTATCAAATCCCTCAGTAATTAATTAACTCAAATTATTGAAAGGAAAAATTATGGCTAGAAAACAGGGAAATCCTCCAACAACTCATACCGTAGAATCTGGAGACACATTATTTAATATAGCTCAAGCATACTATGGTGATGGGAATCAGTGGACAAAAATCTCTGCTGCTAATGGTAATATTCAGCCTCAAAGTTTACAAATTGGTCAACAACTGCAAATACCAGCAGTCGATTCTTCTTCTCCTACTGGTAATGGTTTTGCGGGGATTGTATCGCGTCAAACTTTCGAGGCTTTGTTCCCCAACCGGGATCAGTTTTACTCCTACGACGGTCTGGTGGCAGCCACACAGAAATATCCCAGCTTCTGTAATGAAGGATCGGACGAACAACGTAAACAGGAGGCAGCCGCTTTCCTGGCAAATATTGCCCACGAAACTGGGGATTTACGATACATAGAAGAACTGAACACAGCCAATTGGCCTCATTACTGCCAGATAGGTACTTATCCCTGTGCGCCAGGTAAAACCTATCACGGTCGTGGACCGATCCAGTTGTCGTGGAACTACAACTATGGTGCGTGCGGGGCAGCCCTCGGCATCGATCTGCTCAACAACCCCGACTTGGTGGCAAGGGATAGCGCCATTTCCTTTGCAACCGCCCTGTGGTTCTGGATGACTCCCCAACCACCAAAATCATCGTGCCACGATGCTATACGCAATTCCGGCTTCGGTATGACCATCAAGATCATCAATGGAGGTCTTGAATGTGGACAGGGGCAGGTGACTCCACAGGCTCAGAGTCGAATCCAACGCTATGAGCAATACACGCGGCAGCTAGGTGTGACTCCCGGCGGAAATCTCTCCTGCTAAACGATCGCTCAACAAGTGTAGTTTAGCGACTGGTCGCAATTATTACCAAGCAATCAATCCAACAGAGTATCTACTAATAAAAGGGAAATTACAATGTCTGAAAATATACATGAAGCCATCAGAGCTTGTATCGATGTCCATCCAGAAAAGTCACGGGGCGCGGTTGAAAGCGACAAAAAGTGGGAACCAGGGCAAACATTGCGTGTTTGCTTTTTGGATGGCGATCCGATTGTCCAGCAAAAAATTGAGGCGGTTGCCCATGAGTGGAGCCAATATATCAATATTCGATTTGAGTTTTGTAACGATCCTGATGCGGAAATTCGGATTTCCTGTCAACCGGGTGGCTCTTGGTCTTACATTGGCACAGCTGCCTTATCGATCGCTAAAGATCAACCAACAATGAACTACGGTTGGCTAACCCCAAACTCATCTGATGAAGACTACTCCAGCGTGGTACTGCATGAGTTTGGTCATGCGTTAGGCATGATCCATGAACACCAGCACCCCGAAGCTGGAATTCCCTGGAACCGGGATGCCGTCTATCGTTACTATATGGGACCACCAAACAACTGGAGCCAAGAAAAAGTTGACCACAACTTGTTTACAAAATATGGCAAAGATATTACCCAGTTTTCCCAGTTTGATACCCAGTCAATCATGCTCTATTCTGTTGCGAAAGAGTTGACCACGAATGGCTTTGAGGTTGCTGAAAATAAATATCTTTCAGAAACAGACAAAGCCTTCATGGGTGCAATTTATCCTGGGGCTACGTAGGGAAGAAGAATACTTGCTTCTGGTCAAAGTCTACAGCCAGGGGAAAGTTTGCGATCGCCTAACCAGCTGCACACGCTAATTATGCAAACAGATGGTAATGTTGTGCTTTACGATCAGCATTCTCAACCGCTTTGGGCAACGAATACTGGGGAATTAATTACACCGCGTGAGTTTATTATGCAAACGGATGGAAATCTAGTTTTGTATGATACAGGCAATAGTCCCAAGTGGGCATCAAACACTCACAATAACGCCGGAGCATTTTTCGATATTCAAGACGATGGTAATCTTGTCGTTTATCGGGCTGGTTCTCAAAGTCAGACTGTGGAAAATGCGCTATGGGCAGCAGGAACTAACTATATGTGAGGATGATGATAAAATCTCAATGATTAATTAATCACGGCACTGTGAAGAAATTGCCATGCTAGATGTTACTGTTCACAACAATCGCATCCATATTGGAGAAAGATTCTCTGTGTCATTGCAGCGCACGTTGAGAATTGCCGATGACGGTAACGTCTATCCCCTCCCACCGGGACTTGGTGCATTTTCCATTCACTCAGTTGTTGATTACTGGGATTGCGTGCCTTTAGCTTGGCGTTCCCAGAATAGTTATTTCATCTCTATGTATCAGAGGGAAGCCTTGTGGTTAGGCTTTGATGGAGCAACCTGGAAACCCAATGCAGTCAAAATTGCTATCGGCAACGTCAATGCAATCTCTGGACAAACTGGGGATGAAGCCCTTCATATTCAGCCGCAAAACTATATTGTTTGCCCTAATCAACCCTGGCTGGACGGTATCAACGCTGGTCAAAACTTTATTCGGCAATTTGTGGCTATGCCGCTGGGTTCAGGACTAACTATAGAGGCTCAAGTTAGTGGTGCTGAGGAGGTGGGAGGTATTCAGATATTAGTTTATGAACCAAAGCCGGGACGGTTTCCCGACCAACCGCCACCTGAGCGTACCCCTGATATCAGAGGACTAGCCCAATCGTTACCGATGGGTGCAGAGATGGGCTTAGGGGCAGGAGGCAAGATGACCCAAAAAATCTATCCCGACCCTTACGGGCTTGACACCTGGGATTTGGGAAACTTCGGATCGATTGTTGTGCATATTATCAACAGTGAACAGTATCGTGAGTTAACCGATCTAGAGCCTCCAGCCACCCCCATCACGGCACAAGCCTATACGCAGTATGGATTTCCCTGGTTTGCGCTATATGACGAAGAGCAGGGCGATCTACCCCCTGCTGAAACGTTGAGTCAGGTAAAAACTGTTCGGGAACAAGAATCTGAACAAGGTGTTGTTGAGCAACCGGAGGATGAAACGATCGAGATTACTGAATCGCAAATCAATAAATTACATCCTCCTTCTAATCATTGAAAGGATTTGACTCATTAGGAATAATCAACGATGAAAGGATTACTTGAATTATAAAAATCGGTTCATTAATGAAGTTACAGGAATGCTTGGGGGATTACCTCTGCTAGCTCTAACTCAGAGTCAGAGGTAATACCCACTATATTTTGTAACAGGCAAAAAATATTTTTCCAGATAGTAAAACTTAAGTTCTATTTATAAGGAAAAATTTAATCTCAAAAACTTATGACTAAAAACTTGAAGAAGACATTGTTAGCAGTTGCAATCATAGCAACCTTCACTAGTGGCTGTAGGTCTACAGAGGAGTATAAAAAATTTGCCGAAGCTGGAAAAAATTTTGCTGACGCTAATAATGCTCTATTAGATACTGCTGGAAACGTTACAGTTAATACAACTTCTGAAAGATTGTTAAGTTATAGAACTGGTCAAGAACTTAGCCCGTCGGATGCTCAAAAATCTTTTGTTCGTTATGAGGAATTCTCAAAACAAGATATAGAGCGTCTTGAACTGATCGAAGAACTTCGGAAGCATAACCAATTTTTGCAAGACTACTTTAGTAAACTTATGAATTTAGCTGGTTCTGACTCTCCTGATAAAACTCAGAAGTCAGTTGACAATATAGCGTTACAGTTACAAAACAGTGGTGTCAAGCTGATAAATTTTGGCAAAATAGGTAAACTACCCCCCGTAACAAAAATAGTTCTTGATGCTCGAATTCGTGGTGCTATTAGAAAAGAACTAGAAAGGCGTAAAGAAACGATTTATCGAGAAATATCAATCCAAGAAGAATCATTAAAAGTCCTGAGTAAGTCAATGGAGGATGATATTAAAATAATGCGAGAATTACAAAAATATCGTCTTGTTATTAAACCTCTACTTAAGCCAGGAGATATCGAAGAGAATGATTGGATAAAAGCAAGAAATAAGCTGATAATCCAGGATGATAGCGTCATATTAGCGATTAATAAAGCAAAAAATAGTTTAGGAAAATTCAAAGCAATGTTTATCGCTTCTGTAGAGGGAGAATTAACTAGTAAAAGTCTGAAACAATTCATTCAAGAAACAAATTCATTTTCAGAACT
>JANNFJ010000567.1:0-3702 GCA_031379725.1 Calothrix sp. OTE_75_metabat_31 | reverse complement strand
GATTCTTTAATCAATGACGTTGCTTACTCAAACAGGATTACTCCAACTTAAGCAGAGGCATCGTCTCCTAAAGCGTTGCCTGCGTCAAGCGCAGAAGTTCCCGTGTGCCCCACGGTACTCAATCCCCGACTAAGGATAATTTTGGCTGCATTCTCGTCTCTATTCATCACACAACCACAAGCACAAATGTGTGTTCGAGTTGATAGCGACTTCTTAACAATCTCACCGCAGCTAGAGCATTCCTGACTAGTATATTGTGGATTAACCGCAACTGTGATTTTCTTAAACACCCATGCGAAGTATTCAAGCCAAATACGAAACTGATACCAGGATGCGTCGTTAATAGACTTAGCTAAACAATGATTTTTAACCATATTTTTAATTCTCAAATCTTCATAGGCTATCAAGTCGTTTGACTGAACTACGCACCTTGCCAATTTTACAGCATGGTCTTTACGTTGCCTACTTATTTTGAGATGGCGTTTTCCTAAAAAAGTCTTAGCTTTGCCTCTGTTTTTGGAACCTTTTAACTTTCTCGAAACACGACGTTGCGATCGCTTTAATGATATTTCTCCCTTGCGGAGGAATCTTGGATTCTCGACTGAAATACCATTTGAATCGGTGTAGTATTCTTTTAAACCTACATCTAGACCAATAGTGTTGCCTGATGGTTCTATGACTTCGGAGCGAGCAACTTGAATACAAAACTGGACATATACTCCGTCTGCTCGTTTTACCAATCTAACCCGTTTGATTTGGTCAATTTGGTAAAAGTGCAAATCACGAGTACCTTTGAGCTTTAAACGACCGATGCCTTTTTTATCAGTAAAAGTGATAAATTTTCGGTTATCATCTAGCTTCCAGCCCGAAGTTTTATACTCAACGGAACGGCAATCTTTCTGGAATGTTGGATATCCCTTTTTTCCTGAAACTCCTTGTTTACAATTTTCAAAAAATCTACAAATAGACGACCAAGCACGTTCGGCCGTTGCTTGTCTAGCCATTGAATTCAGTTGGGAGGCAAACGGAAACTTTTCAGCCAACACAGCACAATACTTCTGCAAGTCGTTTTTACCAGTGCCTTTATTATCCATCCACAACCGAATACAACTGTTGCGGATAAATTGCGCGGTACGAATAGCATCATCTACTGCTGCAAACTGATTTAATTTTCCGTATGCCTTAAATTCAAAGACTAACATAAGTGTTTTCCTCCGTAGTCTTATACTATCATGCTTGGCGTAAAGTATATTCCTTAAGCAAATAAAAATATTGAATGCAGTTATAGACGCTTTGCGGCTTCCCGCAGGGTAAACGGAGAGAGTCGCATTTCATTCCTGCTTTGAAAAGACAGGGCTTTCATGCATTCCGACCTATTTTTGTAACTTATTGATGGACTTCATGCGATCGCAAAACCTGTATTATATTCCAAAATCGGCAACAACTCGCTTTAATTTTTATTGATGCTTGCTGGTAATGCACGGATTAGGTAAGAAAATTTTGAATTGTCTAGTTTTTTCTCCCTTCGTGTCCTTTGCGTCCTACCCTGCAAGAACGCGGGGCGCGTATGTGGTTTAATACATAATTTTTTTTAACCACAAAGTACACAAAGTACACAAAGGAAATTTTTTTGTACCCTTTGTCGCTGTTAGGAAATCCCTCGTTCCCTCTCTAGGCGCTTATTAAAGAAGAAACGGGAGTTCCATCAACGGGTAATAATGCCCGTTTAGGTCCGTGAATGGGGTCTTCAAGGATAATTGTCTGGTCGCGGCTTGCACCTATAGATACAATCGCAATCGGTACATCCATCAGTTCAGCCAAGAACTTCAAATAGTCTTGGGCTTGCTTGGGCAACTCCGACCACGAACGACAGACACTTGTTTCCCGATTCCATCCCGGCATAGTCTTGTATATTGGGCGACATTGGGCAAACCGACGCGCACTGGTGGGGAAATGGTCGCAACGTTCCCCATCGATTTCGTAAGCGACACAAACCTTAATTTCATCGAGTTCGTCGAGAACATCAAGCTTGGTAATCGCTAAACAATCCATCCCATTAATCCGGACTGCATAGCGTCCAATCACTGCATCGAACCAGCCACAGCGGCGTTTGCGTCCAGTAGTGGTGCCAAATTCTGCGCCCTTGGCACATAATAATTCGCCCATTTCCCCGTTGAGTTCGGTTGGAAATGGCCCCTCACCGACACGGGTTGTGTAGGCTTTGGCAACACCAATTACTCGGTCGATTGCCGTCGGTCCCAATCCAGTCCCCACACAAGCTCCACCCGCGACTGGATTGGAGGATGTGACGTAGGGATACGTACCGTGGTCGAGGTCGAGTAAGGTTCCTTGCGCTCCTTCAAACAAGATATTGCGCCGCCGTTGAATGGCATCGTATATTTTTAGGGATGAATCGACTACATATGGTCGCAGACGCTCGGCATACCCTAAATAATCGTCGATTACTTCTTGAGCGTTTAACGGCGGTATATTATAAAGTTTGGATAGTACTTCATTCTTATAGTTAATTGTCCATTCTAGCTGTTCGCGCAGCCCAATCGGGTCCATCAGGTCTAAAATCCTGATGCCCGTTCGCTCTGATTTATCCGCATAAGTTGGCCCAATACCACGACCGGTGGTGCCAAGTTTGTGGGTTCCTCTTTGTTCTTCCGACGCTTGGTCAATCAGCCGATGATACGGCATGGTGACATGTGCTGTTTCGGATATAAGCAAATTCGCTGTGGAAATTCCTAATGTTTCGAGTTGGTCGAGTTCTACAATTAGAACTTTCGGGTCTATTACGGTTCCCGAACCGATAATGCATTCGGTATCTGGATATAAAATCCCAGAGGGAATCAAGTGCAGTTTAAAGGTCTGACCTTTTACTACAATTGTGTGTCCAGCATTGACACCCCCTTGATAACGCACTACTACATCTGCGGAGCGGCTGAGTAAATCGGTTATTTTACCTTTGCCTTCATCGCCCCACTGGGCACCTATGACAATGACGTTAGCCAAGTTTTTATTTTTATTAAAGCTAAAGTTTGCACAAATAATTATTATCGGCAGATGATGTTAATTATGTCAAGCGAAGTTAATCAATATCTTGCATAAATTAATTTTCGGATTTTATTAACCACAACAGGCATGGAGGGCACATTAAGAAGTTTGAGAGGGTTTTTGCGTAAGTCCCTTAAAATTCATGTCTTTCGGAATTTATTAAAAATTTTTCGTTATTACTGGCAAGCAAAATTATTTGGATGCTTATACGGCTGGACTTGAAGCAACTAACACGAATTTACAACATTTACAAACTCTAACTTTTAATTACCATCAAAGCCAAAAGTATATTAGTTTACTCAATAAAGAGATTGCAAACAATTTCCAAATTTTTGCCCGTGAAATTGAATTGGCAAAAAATCCGAGTTTAGAAGCTAGCCACCAGGAAATAATATCACTCAGTAACTCAAAATCTGTAAATGAGATTGACCTGTCCGCAAAAAATGGGTGTTGAGGCATTTATATCCAAACCTTGTACAGCTAAGGAATTACTCCAAACGATTAGCACCGTCAATAGATAATTAATACAATTTATCTGTGGTATAGATATATTCGGGCGTAGTTCTTGTTAAGATTAATAAAATTTCTTAAAATAAAGAACACTATGGCATTATATGCGGAATTGCATCGACATCTGGGAGG
>JANNFJ010000480.1:0-3507 GCA_031379725.1 Calothrix sp. OTE_75_metabat_31 | reverse complement strand
CCCATCCAGCTTTGACTGCGAGCATTAATATCGATTTGAAAACTCTTAGTGTCACCCAGTATGATTACGCAAATCGAGCGAATCCACCAATTTTGCATCGTAAAGAGACATTTGTCACGAGCATTTATCCTCATTACGAAGAATTTGCCCAACTGACGAAACGTGAGGATGAATTGGGTCTATTGAATAATAAAAGCGAGATTGGGACTCGTGAAGGTTGGCAAAAATGCCTTACGCAGCATGATGTGGCAATCGAAGGGCATCAAGTTCTATTTTTAAAGTCAAATTCTTAATTTTGTCTTTTTTGCAGCTTTAGCAAAAGCCCTAAATCCCATTGTCATGCTGTAGCTTGCTTCCCGCAGGGTGGAACGAAGCATCTCAAACTACGAGCAAAACTAGAGATTCTTCCTGCGTCAGAATGACACGTTTATACTCTTGACACATACGTAGTACTGTCATGGTGAGGAACGTCTGCGTAGCATTCCCGTAGGGTACCATCTCAAACTGTGGGCAAAACCAGAGATTCTTTCTGCGTCAGAATGACAGATAGTGAAAAAATCATAAATTTTATTGAACTAAATAATACGAATTACGTCGAAGAGTGCTAAGGCATTGCATCGGTAGTACTATGGCACGAAATTACACAGACTTTAACGAGAGTATATTGTAGTTCTTGCTTTAATTACGGACGTTGCTGTATTTTGATAACTTCAGCAAAGCTAAATGTATGCTAACTGCGATACACATAACTGAAGAAAAGCGATATTTTCTGCGTAATGCGAATATATATGACTGTTATCTGTAGATAGCACTATTAAAAAGCCGATTTTTTGCCATATCCCATTTTTGGGAACGTATTGACAATTACTTCAGGGTAAAAGTTAATACAAAGCATTGACATTGGGCAAAATAATTGATTTTAATGCCTACTCGTCAAATATTCCATGAATTAACTGATTATGACTGTAATTTAACTATAGGTGAGGAAGAACATTAAACATGAATTCTGTTCAATCGCTACTAAAAGTCTTTGAAAGCCGCAAAATGGCGGCTTTGTCATTACTGGGTTTTTCGTCAGGCTTGCCATATTTGCTGACAAGTAATACCTTAAAAGCGTGGATGACTGTAGAGAATGTAGACTTAACAGCCATTGGCTTGTTTAGTTTAGTTGGTATACCCTATTCCTTAAAATTTCTCTGGTCACCAATTATTGACCGATTCTCGCTACCATTTTTGGGACGGCGACGGGGCTGGTTGATTGTCATGCAATTAGGCTTGGTATTAGGCATTGCGGCGATGGCTTTTGGGCAGCCAAAACAAGCTCTACAATTGCTTGCTATCAATGCTTTAATCGTAGCATTCTTTAGCGCAACACAGGATATTGCCGTCGATGCCTATCGCACAGACGTTTTAGAAGAGTTAGAATTAGGTGCTGGTGCTGCCGTTTTCGTTGCAGGTTATCGAGGTGCATTGGTTATCACGGCTTCTGTGGCGTTGATACTTGCCGACAGAATGCCTTGGAAATCAGTTTACCTGCTAATGGCAGCTTTTATGCTTGTGGGAATTTTGGGTACAGTAATTGCACCGGAACCAAGGATAAAAATCCAGCCTCCTGAATCGATAAGAGATGCCGTTATTTTACCTTTTGCCGAAATTTTCCAACGATTGGGTGGTAAACGAGCTCTCTTAAGCCTATTATTCATCGTTCTTTACAAATTGGGTGACTCTTTTCTGAGCAACATGTCCCTACCTTTTTTGCTGAAAACTGGGTTTACCAAAACCGATGTCGGCGCGATTCAAGGAGGTATGGGTATAATAGCTTCGATTGTGGGTGCATTAGCAGGTGGAGCAGTTTTAAGCAAAATCGGTATTAACCGCTCTTTATGGGTGTTTGGAATTTTACAAGCGGTTAGTAACTTGGCTTATTATATCCTCGCATTAGCAGGTCAAAATTACCAAGTAATGGTACTTGCTATCAATATCGAGCAATTTTGCGGTGGATTAGGAAATGCGGCTTTTTTAGGTTTTTTCATGAGTTTGTGTAACCCTCGATTCTCAGCCACCCAATTTGCTTTACTCTCCAGTTTTATGGCGGTCAGTCGAGACCTTTTAGCTTCTCCAGGTGGCTTAATTGCCGAAAAAACTGGCTGGCCTGCATTCTTTTTAATCAGTATTGCTGCCGCTATACCAGGGCTGCTTCTGCTACCATTTTTCGCCCCTTGGAATCTCAAATCAGCAACTATGACAAGACCCGGACTAGAAGATGAGGAAAAATAGGAAGCATAATGTATGGGGCAAAGAGTAATCGTTACTATCTCTACGACCATCCTTTTATTTACAGGAATTTTATTAGGCTACGTGCTTTCGCAACTCGTTCTTGGTTCTTTGGCGCTTAACCTCGTTACATTTTTAGGAACGTTTAGCTTAATTGTCATTTTTGGTACGCTTTACTACGTCTTATTTTGGGAGTTTCGCAGACAGCAAGTGAAACCTGCTGGACGTGGAGTTACCCAAGCACACCGAGAATATATTGATGACGACGAATTTGTTGGCCCCGATAACCAACTCAAAATCCGACTAATTAATTTACTCGCCGGTGATGTCAAAGGAGCCGAACGGCTCGTTACCCAAGCAAAGCAAACCTATCCCAATATGCCAGAAGATTGGTATTGGGAACGAGTTATTGCCGATTTGGAACGCGATCGCAGATAAAACGTAGGGGCGGGGTCTCCCCGCCCTTATTTCATTCATTCTATTTATATATTCAATCAGCATTCCGAAGCTTCGCGCCTTGGCTGCTCCCTCCTCTGGTCACCATTCTTGCTAAAATAAATCCAGCATAATTAATAAAACTTTAATTACGTACTTTCAACCAAAATCGAATCCAATCATGAATATTATTCGTCAATACATTGCCCCTCTAATCGCCGTCATCATTTTTTTCATGGCCCTAGTTGCAACCAGTGCCCGTATCTTTCTACCTGCCGACATGGCTGCACCTGCGCCTATTGATGAAGGTGTGGGATTTAATGTAGATGCAGACAATAGTTATATTTCTACGATGTCTCTACAACCTTTGTTAATTACTACGCCTTCCATATCATAATCTACTTCATTTGTCAAATAGTAATTCAAAAAGTCCGTATACTTGTAATAAGAAAATTCACGCCTCTGATATTTTTATATTAGGTACTTTTGTGCGACTTTGTACTTACTGAGTTCCCATAAAAGACTTTGAGTTCATTACTTCCTGGTTATATGATTCGTCGCGGCTCAACCTTGGATAAAGGATTGCTGGTAAAGTTCATGCAACGAACCTATCAAGACATCTTTCCCAATCAAGATTTCTCACACTTATCGCGCACAGTTGAGCAATATTTATCGAGTGACACACCGTTATGGTGGGTAGATTTTGAAAGACAAGGGGGAGTGGGGGGAATAGGAGGACAAGGGGAACAAGGAGGACAACAAGATAAAATTTATTCTTCCCCATCTCCCCCATCTCCC
>JANNFJ010000466.1:0-3041 GCA_031379725.1 Calothrix sp. OTE_75_metabat_31 | reverse complement strand
ACTCCCCACCCTGCCGCATCCCACTCCCTACTCCCCTAACTCCTCAACGGGGGAAATAACATCAGGTAAGGGACGTTTCGCAATATAAAGCCACCATAATCCGGCTACACCCAAGCCAATACCAATCAAGCTAATAACTTGCGCTATTCGCAATGGCCCCAACATCAAGCTGTCAGTTCGTAATCCTTCAATCCATAATCGACCTAAGCTGTATGCTGGCAAATAAGTAAGAAATAGTGTCCCCACTTTCAGCCTTGGTTTACCCTGCAAACTCCGAAAAAATAAAGTTAACAATAACGCAAAGACCCCTAAATTCCATAACGATTCATAAAGAAAAGTGGGATGATAGTAGGCAACATTGGCAAAATCGAGGGGACGACGGTCGGGGGGAATATACAATCTCCAAGGTAAATTAGTCGGGCTACCAAAAGCTTCCGAGTTGAAGAAATTTCCCCAGCGTCCGATAGCTTGCCCTAAAATTAGTGATGGCGCAACCAAATCAGCCATTTGCCAAAACGAAATCTGTTTGAGTTTAGCAAAGATTAATGCCGCTAATGTCCCGCCCAAAATCGCCCCGTGGATGGCAATACCACCTTGCCAAATCGCAAAAATCCGTTCGGGGTGTTTAGCATATTCTCCCCATTGGAATAGTACGTAATATATCCGTGCGGCTGGAATCGCGCCAATCACCAGCCAAATCGA
Source organism: Calothrix sp. OTE_75_metabat_31 (assembly GCA_031379725.1). Taxonomy (GTDB): domain Bacteria; phylum Cyanobacteriota; class Cyanobacteriia; order Cyanobacteriales; family Nostocaceae; genus JANNFJ01. The sequence continues at coordinate 2,339 of JANNFJ010000466.1, read as the reverse complement.
CAAATCGCTGATTAAATCGGGGTTGACATTACGGCGCTTTGCTAAATACTGGGAAAGGGTAACGCCGATTAATACAGCTGTTGCTATCAACAAGCCATACCAGCGAATCGTTAGCGGTCCAAGTTTAAATAAAATTGGACCTGGAGAGGTGAATTGAAAAGCCAAAGGCAAGATGGATAAATCTAATGCCATGCAAAAATACCTTTAAGGGTTAAGTTAGGAGTTAGGAGTTAGGAATTAAGAATCCACTTAACTATATATCAGCACTTATAACTTTAAATAATCGTGCGGCCAGATTCAAAGCACGCTACCGATAGCCCCTCGGCGTTAAGCTGCGATTACAGGATAAACGTAGCTTGTGCATAGCATTCGTTAACAAAACTAATCTTAACTCGCTAACTAAGCAATAATAAGAAAAGTTCTTAAAGTTACATTAGCGAATGTGCCAGACTCGATAATCGTCCGGTATAATAATCACTCCACAACTTTGAGGCATCGAAATTGTGATTGCCATCTATCCGGGAAGCTTTGACCCCGTAACGCTAGGACATCTTGATATTATTGAACGTGGTGCAAAGTTGTTTGAACGGGTAATCGTCGCCGTTTTGCGTAACCCTAATAAAACACCCTTGTTTCCGGTGCAGCAACGGATTGAGCAAATTCGCCAAGGAACAAAACATTTACTCAACGTTGAAGTAGATAGCTTTGATGGACTCACCGTCAATTATGCTCAGATGCGCCAAGCACAGGTATTATTGCGGGGGTTACGGGCAATTTCCGACTTTGAAATTGAACTTTCAATGGCACACACAAATAAAACACTTTCGACGCAGATCGAAACAGTTTTTTTTGCAACATCAAATGAGTATAGTTTTTTAAGTAGTAGTGTGGTAAAAGAGATTGCAAGGTTTGGTGGCTCTGTCAATCATCTTGTTCCTCCACACGTTGCCCTAGATATATACCAATGCTACGCCCACAAGTATCAAGTCTCGAACCCGAACAAAACGGAAGCAGCGCTGTCCCTCAACAACTCCCCAACGGAGTTGACCCTGGAGATACAGCACCAGAGGGAAGTTTAAATATTCAGCAGGAACTCAACCGCTTAGAGGAGATTATTCTCTCAAGCTTTCGCATCCCCTTAACGGGGCGAACTTTGGTTCTGGAAGAAAAGCTACTCGACCAGCTTGATTATATTCGTTTAGCGCTACCAGAGGCATTTGCCGAGTCGGCGGCAATTCTTCAGCACAAAGACGAGATTTTGCTCGAAGCTGAAGAATACGGGCAGCAAATTGTCGATGCAGCCCAGGTTAAACGCGTTCAAATTTTAGAAGAAAGCGATATTATTTTGCAAGCGCAACACGAAGCCGAAAATTTGCGGCGTCAGGTACAGCAGGAGTGCGAAGCAATGATGCAGGATACTCTTGAAGAAATTGACCTCAAACGCCGCCAATGTCAGCAAGAATTAGAACAAATGCGGCAACAAGCTATTGCAGAAGCCCAAGAAATTGAGCAGGGTGCTGATGAATACGCTGATGGGGTTTTGCGAAACATCGAAGAAGATTTGAGCCAAATGGTTGGTATCATCCGTAATGGGAGAAAGCAGCTTAATCCTAGTAGCTTGCCCCCAGGGAAGAAAAAGTAGGGTGTAGGGAGTAGAGGGAGAACAGGAAAAAATATTTTTATATTTGCTCTACTTACTGAAATACAAGCGATACTCGTTAGTTAAAAATCTGGTTTCTATTCTGTCTTCCTTAAGTACTATTGGTCTACCTGAAAACTGCTTTAGGTGGTTAGGATTTATAAAGTAAACATGACTTTAAAACAACCGTGACAGAAAACACAATCCCTGCCCAAAGCTACGAAGTCGCAACCCCTCCTTCAATATTTCGTTTGTCTCCCTTAATCAGAATTACATTGCTATCGCTATATTTAGCGTTAACGGTTCCATTACCGTTTTTAGCAGAGGTGACAAAAGCACCAACCCCGCCTGCATTGCTTTGGGTGGGAATTTGTCTTGGGTTTGTAGGACTATATGCAGTATTATGCGAACGAGTTATTCTTGACGACCAAGGAATTCAAGTTGCTTACCCAAAATGGGTTCCAGGATTTTTTCGCAAAGGTTGGTCATTACCTTGGCAAGAAGTTAAAGAATTAAAACCCCGCACCACAGGTCAAGGCGGTTTAGTTTATTACTTTCTCAGTCACGAAGGTAGGGCATATTTATTACCAATGCGGATAGCCGGATTTGCTCAGATGGTTCGTCTAGTCCAGCAGAAGACAGGCATCGACATGAAAAATGTGTATCCACTAGCACAGCCTTGGATGTATATAATTTTGCT
>JANNFJ010000460.1:0-3465 GCA_031379725.1 Calothrix sp. OTE_75_metabat_31 | reverse complement strand
CACTACCCATCAAAATTAATAACATCAACTACTAGTAAATCTCTACTTCCTACCAAAATTCCAAGTCGCAGCAGAATCAAAATCGAAAATCATTCGTCATACGAATTATCAAGCCCAAAGAATGATTCTCCACCTTAAGATTATTTATGTCATTACAACCTGTTAAATTCTTGTTATTCGGAACCCTCGGTTTATCGTTATTCTTAGGCAATTCTATTGCTCAAGCTCAGTATAGCTCCAATAGCAACGGCGATGTCATAGTACCCACAACATCAGGCAGTGGTTCAACTGGTTCCACTGTATCCTCTGGAGACAGATACCCATCCGGAGGTTCTTCAGTTAATGCTGATTCTAATGCGCGGTTTACTTGCCAGCAAAACAACGGGCAATACACCGTAATGTATAACCCCCAAAGCCAACCCGGACAAAGCTTTGCTTGGGCAAATCCCCGCAGTCTCGGTGGTGGTTGGGATACAGCACGTCGTTGTAACACAATCGCCCAACGCTTGGAAACCTACCGCACAGATGGTTTGCTCGAATTGCAAACCAGTGTCGTAAATGGTCAAAATGTCGTTTGTGTCACCACTGAAGCCAATCCCGCTTGTCGAATAGTTTTAACAGTTCCATCTGAAAAAGACCCCTACGTAGTCCGCAACAGCGTCTTCCAAAATCTTGCATCTGCCGACAACGGACAACAAACATTCGGTGTTAATACATACCGCAGCCAAGCGGGGAATGATATTGGACAAATTTATCGGACTGTAACTGGTAGTGGCAATAATACCCGTTCCTCCAAATCTCCCATCAGCTTGAAACCGTTTCTAGATAAAGCTGATGGTGGTACAGCTACAAGTATGAGAAATGGAGTGCGTACTGGTCGTCAGCAACCTAAAGCTCAAAATGGCGTTCGTCTTAAACCCGGTAATTTCCGGTAACTAATCGCAATCTTTTGTAAATTGCTTGTAGAGACGCGATATATCGCGTCTTCAAAAGATTAATGACAAATGGCACTAAGATAAGCTGGATATCAATAGCTGCAAGGATTTCAAGTAATGGAGATTCATAAAAATTGAGATGCTGCGCCTGTTGCAATGAGCGCACCTGCTATCAACGGTTAATAAATAGTTGACAAGCTTGAATAAATAACGCTCGTGCGCTCCTGATGTATCAGGGGCGCTTTTTGCAGTCAACCCAATCCCAACAAGTGTGACGGTATATCAACGCTTTAATCGTCGAGTTGCAGCGATAGGCGACGAAAAACTCGTTCGTTTTTTTAACTTTTATAATTGCAATTAATCCTGGTTTGTAAATGTCGCTCAAAGCAAGTTTGAGCGATTAGTATTGCAGGTCGTTACAATTATCGACCCCAAGAACCAACTTATTGAGCGCACTAGGGAGTGATGGTTACTTGAGTTTGGCTAATTCTTTCATCGTCGCTTCCCGAAGAGAATCAGCGTCAGGACCCATTTTTTTGTAAAGCCCGATGGCAGTTTGCAAGTCCTTAATCGCGGCAGCTTTATTCTTCAAGGCAAGGTAGCTATCAGCACGAAAACGATGAGTATCAGCGCTTAAGGACGGGCCCTGAAGTTGGATGTCTACTGTAAAGTCAGCGATTGCCTTCCGATGATCGCCAACTTTTTGATACAGACCACCACGCCAGGAATACAACCCTTTACTATTTTCTGGTTTAACCCCATTAAGATAAACTGTCATATCGGCAATGGCGCCCTTTAAATCCCCCATTTCCTCTTTAAGCAAAGCCCGTTTGTGATTGTAATAGACGTTTTTTGGTTCAATCTTCAGTGCAGTCGCTAAATCTGCGAGCGCGCTTTTATAATTTTTCATCTGCTGATATGATTCAGCTCGATAATCATACAACTCTACTTGATTTGGAGCGAGCTTGATTGCGGCAGTGTAGTCGATAATGGAGCCTCGATAATCTTTTTGCGTATACTTTGCAATACCACTATCGATCAACTTTTGCACTGCATCTGCATTTTTCACTAGTACAAAGTTAGCAGAATTAGCTGTTGCGGGCTGAATATAATGACTCAAACTCAACATTGTCATTGCCAAACTCAAGCAGCTAGCAGCGAAAATCTGATTCTTTTTCAACATAATTTAAGTTTTGTTTGAATTTATTGTAAATGTGAATTTTTCAAGGATTGTGAGATTTTGCCAAGAAGCCGAAACTAAACCCAGTTTTATTTCTCGCCGACAACCTAACCAATAACATTACTCAAGGCTGGAACCAAGAGTGCTATCAAGGAGAATCGACAGATGAAGTAAAGCATCCGTTTAATAAGAATAAGCTACACTTGTCTTAATATAAAACATTTTGATACTAAATCAATAAGTAATTTAACTGATATTTGAGAAATTCATTTACAGAGAAATCTAATCTGTAGATGCTGAATTTCTTGCTTATAAGTGGTGCGTTCGGTAATTCAAAAGCCAAATCCAGGAAATCAGGTGTATGAATCTTAACAAAGCTGCATTGTCAATTTGATGGGAACTTTAAGTCTTAAACTATATCGGTGATAAACAAACGATGCTCCCAATCTCCATCCCCTCAATACTTTGTTTTTACCTCTATTTGTAAGTATATTCGCGGCGAGAATCCGTAAAAAAACTTATATCTCCTAGAATTATCCCTACCGTTAATTTTCAAAAAAACAGTGTTTATACTATCTAATACTTAATGTAAATGAAATTATGCTGAAAAAATAAAAAAAGATTAAGGGGTTACTTTGCTTAAGCAATTTTTAGCTATCTTAGGTGTTGCTTCAATCTCAAATTGTTTGTGGGTTGAAAAACCCGCCTATGCACGTCCTGCATTTCCAATATCAAAAATTTCTTTTTCAGACCGTACTAATTTGGACAATGGTTATGTTTACTTGAAGGCAAACCTAACAGTTCCAGACCAAAATACCACCCGCAGTGTTGTAGGTAATTTAAGAAGATATGACATACATATTGCCAAAATGTTTGAAGTTACCGATTACCAATGTCGAAATTGGCAAAACAGCCCCATACCTTATGAAGGGGAAAAGGAATTGCTTGGGTTTATTCTGCAGGTGGTGGTGACAAATGGATGGGAATTTTCACAATTGATTGTGACAAAGCCCGAAATGTGATGAATAGCTTTGCCCCAGGTGGATTAGAAAACACAAAGATATTTTACTATGGAGCTAGACATTTTAAAAATGTACCAAGCCTAGCATTAACTACATCTAAAAAAGAAATGGCTAGATGGGTAGAGTTTGTAAAAAGTGTTCCACCTCAACAATCACCATAGTCAAAATTTATTTTTTAAAGGTTAAACCTTTGATTGTCACGACAAGTAGGAACTAAGGTTTGAAACGCCGACCCTACTTAATTGTGTCTAAATCGTTGTGGGTAATTAAAAATCAAGCATACGGGCAATACTATTAAGCAAACTCGCACATTCCTTGATCAGCTTCA
>JANNFJ010000420.1:0-8926 GCA_031379725.1 Calothrix sp. OTE_75_metabat_31 | reverse complement strand
AGCAAATTCGCGGAAAAACTCGATACGTTCGAGTAGCTGTCGTTGGTCATCGCAATAACGACCCCTCACATCTGCCTCTGCTAATAGTGCCAGCATATCGCACCGCATGACTTGACTAGCTTTAATAACAGCCCGTTCTGGATTTGGCTTATCCCAGAACCATAGCGGCAAGCTACCATATTTTACCAAAGCCACAATCGACTCACGCAACGAGAACGGCACATTCAAATCCCAGAGAATCCGCTGTGCCATTTTTGCACCTTGCATAACATGACCCTGAGAAGAAATTGTTCCATCATCAGCAATTTGAGTTGCAACCGGTTTTGCCACATCATGAAGCAAAGCCGCAGCAAATAACACCGACCGTAAACTCGGATTTAATGCCCGCCATTGCGGTAATTTAACTAAAGCCTCGCAAACAAGCTTAGTATGAATTAAAACATTCCCCTCCCCATGATAGAGCGGATTTTGGGGACAATCAGCCAATGTTCGCAACCAATCAAATTCAGCCTCCAAAGCCAGCCAATTAATCGACCAATTAGTCTCATTTGGACAAAAAGGAAAAGACCACAACAACGGTTCAACAAAGCAACTCATAACAATAACCTCTTCTTCTCTTCCTTTGCGTACTTTGTGTACTTTGTGGTTTGTTTAAATTTTATTACTGGTACTCCATGCCATTAATTTTGGGGGGTCATAGCATAGGCGTCTCGCCTGTGCAGTCAGGTCAGGCGGGACGCCTAACCTACGGACAATAATATATACCATTAAAATTAATGACACAGACCACTAGTAGGCATCTGGGTAGTAATATAAACAGGTCAGGCAAGATGCCTAACCTACGACGTGATTCTCCTACCCAAACAAATCGACATCAGCACGCAAAACATTCGGTATAATGGGACGATTAAGCCAGTGACTTTCAGATTGCAAAATCGTCGTCAAAAAACTCGAACGCACATACTTATACCGTTCCGTGACAACATCCCCCGCCTCCACCTTGATATACAAACCTTCCATCAACAAACTTTGGTCAGTTTGTTTAAGCGATTTCACCACATCAAGTCCCTTCTCCTCACAAATTACTTGCAAGCATTCTAAGTAAGTAGATGTTTGATAATGCGACTTTCCTAACATTGCCAACAACTGCTGATAGGACTCAATCTTCCCTGTAAACAGCACGGGTACGGAAACTAGAGGTAATCCAGACAATAACTGTTTACGATTGCGGGTACTCAAAAATACTTGTTCATCCAAATCCAGGACATCGTATTCTAAGAAATAGTGCGGTAGAGCATCGTAAAAAACCGTATGCTTGGCGTAGAGCCATTCACCGAAAAGAATATAACGACTACCCAATACTTCCCAAAACGCGCGAGCGTGAACGTTTGCCCACTGCTTAAACAGGTTAAAGTGCTTTTCTCTAGCACCCCCCGTCAAATAATGCCCTCGGCTTTGCAGTAAAATTTGACCATCGGCACTAAAACTAATGGCAGCATTCGCACCATCAACTTTTTCTTCGACCACCACATATTTATGGCGTATAGTATCAAAAGGAATGCTATGTAGGTCTTCATCCCCAGGTTGTAACCGCGAACCTTGAATATGATGGGTACGGGGGTACTTATAGATTTGTTCCATTATTTTTCTACCTTGGCATCGTCAATCGAATAATTTCATGGCGAATAAAAAATAGACGCTTTGCATTCGAGCAAGCATTCGCCTTTGAACTGAAATTGATTGAGATGAGGGATTACATACGTTTTACCGTTAATTTCCAAGAGTAGTTACCTATATAATACACACTTGGGCACCGATTGCAAGTTTTTTTTAATTTCTTGATTCAGATTTCACAAAATATTGTAGGGGCACGATATATCCATTGATGTTAACTTAAGCTCAAATGCTTATTCCACAGTTCTTTTACCCCACCCCTTAATCCCCTCCCCGAATTCGGGGAGGGGAGACTGAAATCCGGTTACCTCCCCGCTTGCGCTTTAGGGCTAGGGTGGGGTTATTCTACATTAGGTAATTCGATAAATTGTAACTATTACAAGGGTTTCACGTAAAATTGGCACCAATGGATACCCAAGTGCCCCTACGCAAGCAATGCTAGAAGCGACAGAAAATTTAGTTAAAAATAAATTTTCCAAACAACTGACTGAAATAGTGAAGAAATAGTAAGGTAAAATAGTTTTCTAACGTTAGTTAATTCTCAACCCTCAATAAGCCAAAAAAATTTGAGTTAAACCAACTGTCTTTTAATCTTTATTTAACTTATCGCTTGTATGACTCGACGAGCCTCAACTGCCAAGCGCACTGCTACTACCACCGCAACCCTCGCACCTTCCGCAGCCCACATTCGTCTTGATGGACTCGAAAGCGAACACGAACGCTTGCTCAAGCAAATTAAGAAAAAACGCAATGAAGTCACTAAATTTGTCGAACAGATGCGTTCCTATGCTACAGAAATTTATCAGCGAACTACACCCCAGGTTAAAAAGATAACATCTCTCAACCAAGAGATACATATTCTTTTTAAGGAAATTCTCGCCAATAAAAAACTTGGCAAACAAGTTAAGAAGAAAATTATAGAAATTTATCGTAGTCTTCAATCAGCAGGTATTATCAGTTATGAATTCGATAACGACGAAGAAGACGCAGTAGAAGAGGACTTTGAAGAATCACCAAAAGACCGTCCACCCCACGAGTCCTATTATCACCAATCAAGAACAGGATTTGAATCTCCCTCTGCAACTAAAAGTGACGAATCCAAAAAAATTCGCTCTTATTTTTTGCGGTTAGCCGAAATCTTTCACCCGGATAAAGCCACCGACAGCGAAACGCAGGCAAAGAATACCGAGATAATGAAAGAAATCAATAAAGCCTATCAAGAAGGAGATTTAGCGAGGTTACTGGAAATTGAGCAGTTACATCAAATCGGTGAATCGATTGATAGTAATAGTGAGGATGACTTGACTCGCAAGTGCGATCGCTTAGAGAAACAAATTCAATTTCTCAAAAATCAATACGAAAGTTTGAAAACCGAACTTCGAGAACATAAAAAGTCTCCAGGAGGTTCGATAGTTTCCGATTGTCGCAAAGCCAAAAAGCAAGGTGTTGACCCAATTGAGGAAATTTCCGAACAGATCGACTATCAAATGAAAATTGTTTCGGAAATCCGCGATTATGCTAAAGATTTTAAGTCTTCAAAAATTTCTATCCAAGAATTTTTACGGGGTCCAGAAGTTTTACGCTCCCTTAAACAGGAGATGATGGAAGATTTATTAGAACAGATGTTTCATGATATGGATAATTCTTAGAACTATTATCCCCCAATTTATCGTTTTTCTTGGGGGATTATTCAGTGGCAAAAATCATTGTAAAACTCAAAATTTTTTAATCACATGTCTTATGATGGAGTTAAGCTTAGATACAACAGATGAGGCAGTTGATTGGGTCTGCACGCTAATTGCCGACACTAATTACATTAGTGATATTTTCGTGAATAAATATAGCGATGATTTATCGGGTAAATCAATACAAAAAAATGATATAAATCCATCCTGGACATCGACTATTTATATATACTTATCCAATGATGTCTATGTAAATACACGGATAGAAGAAATTAATAATTTACTATCTTCCTTGCGACGAACGGGACTTGCTAGCGAACTTCAAATAGCACTCGTGGAGGAAAAAGCCAAGCACGAAGCTAGCCCCATAATTAGGATTGGCGAACGTTTCGTCATCCTTAGCGATGATGCATTGTCTAATTTTGAAGCTACAGACGAAATTATTTTAAGATTAAAAACAAGCCTTGCCTTTGGTAGCGGTTTGCACCCAGCGACAATTTTAGCATTACAATTGCTTGAGCGTTACGTAATACCATCGATGCACGTCCTCGATTTAGGGTCAGGTTCGGGAATTTTGAGCGTTGCTGGAGCAAAACTTGGGGCAACTGTTTTGGCACTCGATAACGACCCCGTAGCCGTGCAATCAACTCAAGATGCAGTATATCGTAACTCGGTCGAGACACAAGTTAAAGTTATGGCAGGAAGCCTCGGACGCGGCAGCGAATTGGGGCATTGGATGAGTGGTAATACAATAGAAAACGTGCCAATGGTTATATCGGCACAAAGCTTTGATTTGATTGTTGCAAACATCCTGGCACGAATCCATATTACCCTCATTCCCGACTATCAACAAGCACTACGGCACAGTCAATCCAGTGCTGGAATTCTTATTACAGCAGGGTTTACTAGGGATTATGAAGAGACTATTACCGAAGCTTTAGAAGAGGCTGGATTCGAGGTTTTGGATTGCGAAGTTCTGAACGAATGGATTGCGATCGCTTCTCGATTGAGAAGATAGCTGCGTAGTCGATACATTTACGTGGTTGTAATGCCTTAATTTAATAACCTCATAATTGGGACTACACGAAGCCAATTATTTGTATTATCATAATTGTTAGAGTTATTTAAATTCGGCTGTGTTGTTTGTTTCGATCTGCGTGAAGAAAGGATTTACAGACCTCTCCAGATCTACAATCTCTACGCCATTTGATTTTGGAGATGTTTTATGTCAGTGTATGTCGGTAATTTGTCCTATGAAGTTGGAGAAGAAGACCTTAGACATGTATTTGCAGAATATGGAACAGTAAAAAGCGTTCAATTACCCACAGACCGTGAAACAGGTCGCGTTAGAGGCTTTGGATTTGTGGAAATGTCCAGTGACGCTGAAGAAACCGCAGCAATCGAAGCCCTTGATGGTGCTGAATGGATGGGTCGCAGTTTGAAAGTAAATAAAGCTAAACCTAAGTCCGAAGGTGGTGGTAGTTCGTTCAGTGGAAATCGACGTAGAAATGACGCTGGTGGTGGTGGTTACTCGTCACGCCGCTACTAAACCATAACATCAAAAGTTTAATTGCGATCGCGTAGCATAGGCGGTTTCGCCTGTGCTATTTTTGAGATGACAGGCAGGATGCCTATCCTACGAGAATTTGCAAATTTTTAAAGGCGAAGACCAAAATCCGACGCTCATGTATCCTGTTATATTGGGTATGTAAAATTAAACCCATCGCTTGTACATGAATACTGCTCTATCGACTGTATCTACCCCTGAGTCAGTTATCCAACAGCTTCAATGGCGTTATGCAACCAAAAAATTCGACCCTACCAAAAAAATTGACAATAGCACCTGGAAAGCATTAGAGCAAAGTTTAGTATTAGCACCCTCATCTTTCGGTTTACAACCCTGGAAATTTTTCGTCGTCCGTAACCCAGAAATACGCAGTCAATTATTACCACATTCTTGGGGACAACCTCAAGTTGTCGATGCATCGCACTTAGTGGTATTTGCAATTAAAAAAGACCTTGATGCTGCTGATGTAGACCGTTATGTTGAACGCATGGCAGAAGTTCAGCAGACATCAGTCGATAACCTGCAAAAGTTTGCGGGAGTTGTCAAAGGTTTCATGGAAAAACCACCTTACCCCCTCGATATCAACGACTGGTCCAGCCGTCAACTATACCTTGCTTTGGGTGAATTTATGACTGCTGCTGCTATGTTAGGAGTTGATACCTGTCCGATGGAGGGACTTGTACCCAGTAAGTACGACGAAGTTTTAGGACTTTCAGCGCAGGGTTATAAAACTGTGGTCGCATGTCCTGTTGGATACCGTGCCGCTGACGACCACAGCGCATCTCGACCCAAGATTCGCTTTAAGACTGAAGATATTGTGGAATATATAGATTAATTGTAATCGAAAAATGCGTTCACCCTTGGGTGGGCGCGTTCTTAGCTTTTTGTTGTTCGGCTGTCTCTAAGAGCAACCATTGGCAGAACCGTACACCAGAAAATGCAGATAAGCTGAGACAATTTCTGACATTAGATGCCACGAAGTGGCAGTACACCCACGGGGTCAGAAATTTACAAGCTATCAGTCCGGATAACTGGACTGTTGACCAAGCACTGCTCGATCGTCCTGGGAACCAAGATATTCAACTAGCTTTGTTCTACAGCTATGGCTCAAATCCGCCACTGTACCCTCAGTGGCAAGAATATTTCCGTCAATACCAACCGCCAACGCTCATTGTTTGGGGTAAGAACGATCCGATTTTCCCATATACTGGTGCCCATCCCTACAAACGCGATTTACCTAACCTTGAGTTTCACCTGCTTGATACAGGACATTTTGCGCTGGAGGAAGAAGGAGAAGCGATCGCCAGCTACATTAAACGCTTCCTAGAAACACGCAAGTAGGAGAATTCGGATGCCAGTTTACTTTGTTGTCTACTTAATTTCTGAACTGGAAGATAAAATTAAAGCCAAGTTTAGATAACAAAATATATGAAAAAAATCTCTATGCTTTAACGTACCCTATAGAGTCATTGCTTTGATCTAAAACTTTTGTAAATACTATTCGTTGAGAAGCTTGGGTTAGTCCTTCTGCGAACAATGACGGTGACCAGTTTCGACTGCATCAACCCAGGAAACACTTTTACCCATCTTTTGGGCAAAAAATGAACGCTGCCAACCTTTTGCTTTTCTAGCTTCTCTAATTTCATTACCTGCTGGAGTCCGAATCAGAGGCTTATTCTCTGTCTCTTTTTCCGTATTATGCACAAGTATCAAATGTTCCTGCACTTCTACTGGTAACTGAAAACGCAATTCAGTATTGAGTAATTCATTCCAATAACCGGTAGGTCTCTTCGCGCGTTTACCACTTGTTAGCCAAATTGAACCCTGGTTAAGTTCTACTTTCCATCCCGCATCCTTAACTACTTTTAGGTCGGTTTCAAAGTCATCTGCCATTTGTCGTCTAAGCTGTCTATCATCTTCAACCATAGAAACTTTATTAGTGCCATAAGCAATTTCCATAAGAGTTTTACTCATTACACCATCACTAAATCCGGGTTGAATTTGAAAGGTTAACCAAACTAGCATTCTCGCTGCACCTGCATTTTGCTTACCAATACTAAATAATTTTTGTACAGTTTTAAGAGTGATAATTCCACTGTGGTAGTAGTATTGGGATTGGTTGAGAAAGTATTTTGCCCACAATCCTGGCTTGCCGATTACTTTTAAACCTACTAACTTTGCATTACCATTTTTATCTGTATTATAATCTCTAAGTACAGTAATGTCCCAAATTTTTAAATCTGCAACAGTAAAAGCTCCTTCTTTGCCTTCAGGACTCCATGCAACATGAGCTAGTATCTGTGCGGGTTGACGCACAAGCTCGTACAGAATGCTCAATTGCTCGTGTTTGCATAAGTCCCTACGTTTAATAAGCCCTGTATATTCAAGTAGTTGTTTGTCATCAATAACAAAATTATCTTCCCAGGGCTTTTCAAGCTTGGCAACTAAGGCACAATAAATTAGATGAATAGCACAGGCTCTAGGGTCAAACTGTTCGATAACAGTAAGGGCAGCTTGTTCAACTAAAGTTTCTGGTTGCGAATCTAGATTATTTGTTATGTAATAACAAATTTTACCTTCCTCGCATGAGCCTTGTTTTTCATAGCACAGAACACTGCTCGCTTCAGCTTTCCAAGGTAAATTCATTTTTTGTGATAAAACTTCAGCAACACCGCGCATAACTAACGACAATGCCGCCCGATTAGTCTTTCCATTAGGAAATAAAGAGGCCTTTTTATATTGTCGAGGTTTGTACGCACGAGTCAACTGCGAATCTTCTAAACTTTGGTTCTCAAATAAATTTTGATGATTTTGCTGTGGAGGCAGTAAATCTAACTTAGTAGTTAAATCTTTTGTGTCTTTTTCAGCAGTATTAATTCTACTTGTACTTGAATTAGGGTGAATGACAATTTTTAATACATGCCGAAATAAAGACCAAACTTGATTACGTACAACTTCAGCTAACTTTTTCATCTCTATAGTGCGTAGGTAAAATAATACACAACAGTAAAATTGCTAATTTCTGCCCAGCCACTTCTGAGCATTATTTAAGTCAGGGAAATTCATGTTTTGCTGACGTGTTTGCTGTTGGAGATAGCGACCAAATTGTATCCGTTCTTGCGGTGTCATCCGACTAAAAGCTTCTTGTGCAGACTCCTGATAAATATCTGGAGGTAACTGTCTAGATACTTGTTGATAGCGGTCGTAAACTTCCTCGTCTGAGTATCCTTCAGAGGGAGACCCTTGCTGATAACGGTCAACAAAATTGCGGTAGTCTTTTTCTACTTCTCGATTGCCACCAAAAATACTTTCTAAAAAATTCATTTGTTCTCCTTATTGCTTTATTTTGCCCAACTTTGTAGCTATTATAGAGACGCGATATTACCCTGCACCAAACCTATAAGCGAGGAACGCGTCTCTAAATCGTGAACCAGTATGAAAAATAATTAACCGATCGGCATTGACATATCTTCCACTAAAACAGTTATCACCCTAACACAAGCGAATAAATTCACATTGCAATGTCTAGGTTTTGAACATTTATTATCTATATCGAGGATTTAGACACGCTTATAATTTGCATCACTCCAGCAGCGTGGAAGATTTTCACCAGAAGGAAAAACTAAATTTTCTTTCTCGAACTCTTCAGGGTCTTGTTCTTCTTCTCCCACCTGGTCTTGACCAAGAATAGCAGTTTTTTGAGGATTAATTAGTGCCACTAGATCGTCTACTTCGATTAAGTTTCCGGTCTTTTTTTCTTGAAGTAACATAGTAAAAATTTTTCCCTGTTGAAAAGATTAATTAACCTAAACAATTTTTTATAATAGGTTAGGAAGCATAATAATTCCACCAATCTCAAGAGAGAGATATAAATTATATTTAAAAAGGTTTTTGAGTAAAGTCGCCTGTCCGTAGAGATACAATACTGCTCGGTGCGCGAAAATTGCGAAACCACAAAACCCCTGTAGAGACGTTACATGTAACGTCTCTACAGGGGTTA
>JANNFJ010000414.1:0-2675 GCA_031379725.1 Calothrix sp. OTE_75_metabat_31 | reverse complement strand
GAGCTTCCGCAACTTTTGCCGCCATTTTAATTTCTTTTTCTGTTGCATCAAAAGTACCGTAGGCGATATTCTCGGCAACAGTTCCATGAAATAAAAATACGTCTTGGCTAACTAAACCAATACAGCGGCGTAAATCGCGTAAATTTAAATCTTGAATATCAATATTATCAAGGGTAATCGTTCCCGAACGAATTTCATAAAGTCGCAGCAAAAGTTTAACTAAAGTACTTTTTCCTGAACCTGTTGAACCCACAATGGCAATCGTTTTACCTCCAGGTACTTGAAGCGAAAGATTTTTGACTACAGGTAATCGATCTTGGTAGGCAAAAGTCACATTTTTAAACTCAACTTCACCTCTAACTTCTGACATCGATAAACGTACATCTCCGGTATGAATTGCAATTGGCGTATCCAATAAATCCATGACCCGATTGACAGAAGCCATTGCACGTTGATATAAGTCAAAAGTATCGCCCAAGCGAGTCAGAGGCCACAATAAAAGTTGACTCATAAAAACCAACACGCTGTAGGTTCCCACTGATAGCTTGCCATTAACTGCCGCCATTCCTCCAGATATTAACAATGCTGTGAAACCTGCTAAAATCAGCATTCTCAGTATAGGAATAAATGCTGCTGAAAGTTTGATTGCTTCGGTATTACTTTGCTTGTAGGCAATACTATCAGCTTCAACCCGACTGCTTTCGTAATCTTCAGCCGTAAAGCTTTTAATTGTCATAATGCCACCCAGATTATTCGATAATCTCGAATTGAGAAAACCGACTTTTTCTCTAACATTGGCATATGGCTCAAGCAATAACCTTTGAAAAGCCAATGAACCCCATAGAATAAATGGCATGGGTAGCATCACCATCCAGGCTATGTTCGGTGCTAAAATAAAAAAGCCACTACCAATTATCGCAACCGTTGCTGTCACCTGGATAATGTCGTTAACTCCACCATCCAAAAATCGTTCGAGTTGGTTGATATCATCGCTCAAAATCGACATCAAACCACCTGTACTGCGGTCTTCAAAGTATGCCAATTCCAATTCCTGGAGATGGTTATAAGCGTCAAGACGCAGGTTATGTTGGATTTTTTGCGATAAATTACGCCAAAGCCGTTTGTATAAGTACTCAAATACCGACTCCAACACCCACAGAATCACAGTCAGCAACGCTATAATTAAGAACTGTCCGAAAATATCGTTAATACCCCAGCGTGCTAAAGCCGAATTCTGCTGTTTGACTACCACATCAACCGCAGTACCAATTAATACCGGTGGAGCCAGGTCGAAAATCTTATTAAAAACTGAACAAATTGCAGCTTGCCAAATTTGTTTGCGATACTGATTTCCGTAGTTGAAAAGGCGGTAGAGAGGATGAACCAAATCATTACGCCTTCGAGATGCCCGAAAAGATTTTGATACTGTAGCCACAGCTATTTACAGCTATTCGTAGTTACGCAGAGAATTTAAATATTACCATGTTTGTTTACAACAAAGCACAGGTAATCAAGACGTGTCACTATGAAACCAGAGATTGGTACGATCGTCAAACAGGAGAGAGGAATTGAAAAATCTGCAACCAGGCAGTTGGCAAAGCGCAGTAGCGGGAATAGTAGTAGCAATAGTTGTGCTACTGAGCTTTAATTCCTTTATCATAATTAATCCGGGGCAAGCTGGAGTCATTAGTATATTGGGTAAAGCTACAGACGGTGCATTACTCGAAGGTATTCACCTCAAACCGCCATTTATCTCAGTAATCGACATATACGATTTGACCGTACAGAAGTTTGAAGTACCAGCCGAAAGCTCAACTAAAGACTTACAAAACCTATCTGCACGATTTGCGATTAACTTTCGTCTTGACCCGTTACAGGTGGTAGGAGTGCGGAGAAAGCAAGGGACACTCGAAAATATTGTCGCCAAAATTATTGCTCCGCAAACCCAAGAATCGTTTAAAATTGCTGCAGCTAGGCGAACAGTAGAGGAAGCAATCACGAAACGCAGCGAACTCAAAGACGATTTTGATAATGCATTAGGTCAGCGACTCGATAAGTATGGAATAATTGTCTTAGATACGAGTGTTGTAGACCTAGCCTTTTCTCCAGAATTTGCCAAAGCCGTTGAGGAAAAACAGATTGCCGAACAGCGAGCGCAACGAGCCGTATATATAGCGCGAGAAGCCGAGCAACAAGCCCAAGCTGATATTAACCGCGCAAAAGGCAGAGCCGAGGCACAAAGACTTTTAGCAGAGACGTTGAAAGCCCAGGGAGGACAGTTAGTGCTGCAAAAAGAAGCAATCGAAGCCTGGAGGAGTGGTGGTGCCCAGATGCCACAGGTGCTAATGATGCCGAACGATTCAAATAGCAGCTTACCGTTTATTTTTAACTTGGGGAAAACGCAGCAAAATTAAGTTTTTTTCTCAATATCAAGGGTCGCAATTTCTGATTAAACCAACACAGTGAGGAGATAACCAGCGGATTTATGAACAGCCAACATCAAAGCGATCTGACAATCCAAGACGCAAAAAAAATTCTCAACAAATTTAACTGTCTTGATATTGCCCCTGCAATCAAAAGTTCGGAAAAAGCTTTAATCCGTCAAGCAATGCTGGCGATGGCAAAGCTTTCTGACTATCAGATTTTAGGTATTTGTGCCGATACAGCTGAGGAAG
>JANNFJ010001184.1:0-2181 GCA_031379725.1 Calothrix sp. OTE_75_metabat_31 | reverse complement strand
CCGACCTTAGTAAAAGGACTACTACTAGTACCACAAGCTGTATTACTTCTTCGGAAGGCTTCTTGATTCTGTTGATACTTCTGTTGTTGCTCAGGGTTCATTACAGCAAGAATCTGCGAAAGCAAAACTTGGCTCTCTTTTTCAGACTCCTCAAATAGTTCTTGATTATAAACAAGCGTTTTCTCTGGAATGAAGCTTCCATACTGACCGTATTTTGCAGTCAGTGAGTCAATTTGGGCAGGTTTGGAATTTCCCGTTTCAATCGCAATCGTTTCTTGCAGTTGAGGCGGTATTTCTACACCTTGCCGTGAAAAAAACCCAATACGTGCGTCAGGTTTTATTACTTTTTGAGCTTTTGCGGTTAGCCGGGGGACTACCTCCGAGTCATACCTTTTAGTGACGGCATCATAGGCAGCAAATTGTTCAACAGAAAGATTCACGCCATCGAAAACACTCTCTGGTACTTGAGCAGAAGCGATTGAACAAGCATTCTGAGCGGGTTCAGCCTGAGCTTGAAGTTGAGCATCAGCGGGTTTCTGTAGCCCCACGCTACCTATTGCAGCTAGAGCGATTAAGAATAGGGTGCCGAATGTCTTTGATGAAAATGTTAGTTTCATAGTAGTAGAAATCTCCAAAAAGTTAGGTTAGTTGAGAGATGTTATTCAACGGAAGTATCTTGATTTGCACTGACTTATCTGTGCAGTAACAAAGCTTAAGTTTGGTTCTTGATGAGTATACGAAGCGAGATGACGATTAGATTGATATTTTTAAATGTTTTTCAACAATAAACTCCAGTAGAGACGTTACATGTAACGTCTCTACTAGAGATGTTTACTATAAACCAGGTGGTAGGAGTACGCTATCAATGACATGAATCACGCCATTCTTAGCATCAATATCGGCTTTCACTACATTGGCATTGTTGACTCTGACTTTATGATTCCGCACCCGTACTCTTACGGAATTACCTTCCACGGTTGCCACTCGACCTGAGCGCAAATTCCTGGCCATTAAATCGCCCGAAACTACGTGGTAAGTCAACACCTTACGTAGCAAATTGCGATTTTCTGGCTTAAGTAACTTCTCTAGCGTTCCCTTTGGCAATGCAGCAAAGGCTTTATTAGTGGGTGCAAACACAGTGAATGGTCCCTTGCCAGAGAGCGTTTCGACTAATCCCGCCGCTTGCACTGCCTTCACCAGCGTTGAAAAAGAAGGATTGCCCGCTGCAATCTCAACGATCGTACCCGCTTGAGTGGGTCGCGTTGCTACGTGAGTGCCTGCCATTTTCTTGCTGGCTGGGTTGTGAGAAGCGTTTGCCTCTGCTGTAATGCCGACCATAACCGAGAGTACAGCCGCCAAACCGAGGGTGCGAACAGCTTTAGATAAAAAAGTGAGTTGCATAGTAGTAAAAATCTCCAAAAAGTTTGGTAAATTGGGATAGGACGTTATTTTATGGCAGCGTCTTAATTTACACTGACTAATTCCGTACAAGAACAAAGCCTTGGCTTGGTCTTGATAAGTATACGAAGCGAGATTGCAATCGGATGAATCTTTTTTTTGAGCGTGTTGAATGTAGCAGTAGGACTTAAATTCCACGAACTACTTAAATAACGTAGCACCAGTCTTGTCTTCACGGAGCCTTTTATCAAGGTCGGGGCGTTGCCCTACTGTTCGTACTATGGAAGTCATCCGATTAGTATTCTGAATGGGTGGACAAGATCCATTAAACGTCTTCGTAATATATTCTTGCTCCGCTTGCTTTTGCTCAGGTGTCATTACGGATGCAGTATAAGCATGAAGCTCACGTAACCAATTGCTAGCTTCCTTCATTTGCTCTGGCGAGGCAATCAAGGTAATTTGCTGTCCAAATGTGGCATATTGCGCGTATTTCTTGTTCAGATCAGCCACTCGTTGGCGCGTTGTTTTTGGATTGCGGGTGGCTTTAGAGGCAGCATTGTACATCTCATTGGCGAGTTTGCTAGAAATAGCGATTGGCTTTCCATTCACGATCTTTGCGGTGTATCCGACAGGTGCATCAAGTGCCACAGAAAATGTGTTGCTCTTTGCCCATATGTCGTTCCATTGTTTAATTCGAGCTGGGTTGGCATTAAATTTATCAACGGCTTTCTTCTCTTTACCTGACGGATTGTACATGTAGTCAGGATCTGCAAAATAGGCGGC
>JANNFJ010000339.1:0-2078 GCA_031379725.1 Calothrix sp. OTE_75_metabat_31 | reverse complement strand
TGCAAATTTCTGGTGCGATTCCACAGAATCACCGCTAACACCAATAACTTCTGCACCTGCCGACTTAAAAATTTCATACTGATCGCGGAAAGCACACGATTCGGCTGTGCATCCGGGTGTGTCATCTTTTGGATAGAAGTAAAGCACAACAGCCTTACCACGAAAATCTTTTAGGCTAACCGATGTCCCATCTTGAGATATAAGGGTAAAATCTGGGGCACTATCTCCAACTTTGATTGTCATAAATAATTCAACAGTTCTCAATATAATTTTTTTCCGAAATCCGGCTTCTCAAAAAATCCGGATATGGAATGAAAACAAACTCCTTAACAAAATTTTACCTTGCGAAGGCTCAATCAATTAGTCTTGCGAATCAATATCAATGGGTGTAGCTTAAATTTCACACGAAAACTCTATACAGTACTATTGCACTAATTACTGATTAAACTATTATGCGGCTGACCTCTCTTGATATTTTTCGCGGTATTACCGTTGCTGGGATGATTCTTGTCAATATGGCAAGTATTGCCGAACCCGACGTTTATGCTCCTCTACTTCATGCTAGCTGGAATGGCTGTACATTTGCTGACTTGGTTTTTCCGTTCTTTTTATTCATCGTTGGTGTTGCGATGGCTTTTTCATTGTCCAAATATACCGATGCAAAAGTCAAAGCCGAGAAGCAAACAGATGCAGTCGGTGTAATGGAGCAATTTCTGGCTTCGGAGTCTGATGCGTCTGTATCGTCTCCTGCACTTTCTAAACCTTTGCCAACACCAAGTCCACCATTTGGGAAAATTTTTCGTCGTGCTTTGATTTTATTTGCGCTGGGGCTGTTTCTAAATATTTTCTGGAATAAGGGCCCTTGGACATTTGATTTCGGTAGTCTTCGTTATATGGGTGTTTTACAACGTATCAGCCTAAGTTACTTATTTGCATCACTTGCCGTTTTGACATTACCACGCAAAGGACAATGGATACTGGCAGGTACATTACTTGTGGGTTACTGGTTAGCAATGATGTATTTACCCGTTCCTGGTTTTGGTTCGGGGCTATTGCTGGAGGAAAACCCCGGAGCAAATTTAGCTGCTTTTGTTGACCGTTCGATTATTCCCTCAGCACATTTACATGCCAGCTTTAAGAAATTAGGTGACCCGGAAGGGTTATTTAGTACGATTCCCGCTATCGTTAGCGTGTTATTGGGCTATTTTAGCGGACAGTGGATACTCACCCAACCAGTTAAAACCCGTACAAGTATCGGTTTAGTTTTAGCTGGGGTAACTTGTTTGGTCGTGGGTTTTGCGTGGGGTTGGGTATTTCCGATTAATAAAAAGCTGTGGACAAGTTCCTATGTTGTATTTACCACGGGTTGGGCATTGTTATTGCTGGCAGCTTGTTACGAACTAATCGAAGTGCGGTTAGTTAGATGGTGGGGGGAACCCTTTAAGGTTTTGGGAATGAATGCGATCGCAATTTTCGTGGCTTCAGTACTGTTAATTAAGGTTTTGGTCAAAACTATCATCGGAACTGGTGAAACCGCTCCAAATGCGTATACGTGGATTTATAAAAATTTCTTTGCATCTTGGGCAGGTGCGTTAAACGGTTCATTTTTATTTGCTTTGGTGACTTTACTGCTATGGCTTGGTGTTGCCTGGGTAATGTACCAAAAACATTGGTTTGTCAAAGTCTAAGGTTTATGCGGTCGGGTCGGTAACTTATTGTCTGGGCGACCGCGGTACTGTAGTTGGGGCTGCGATCCCATTTTCCTGCAAAGACGCTACACGTTGCTTGCTTCCTTGGAGAAGTACGAAGATGCTTAACACAGGGCATCGCAATTACGCGACTTATTCAAGTCCTTGCCCTGTGTTAAGTAACTATATATAAGATGCAAATTGTTCATCAAAATAATTTTATTCTAAAAACCTTTTCACAGCATAGCTTTCAGCATTTTTTAAAAAAAATTATAAAAATGCTTGACACATTACGATGCTGTCGGTACTATAAATAAGTGCCTGAAAGACAAGCGCCAAGCGCGATGTTTTAAGGACATCGAACCATGAAAATTATATAGTTTGAAAGTA
>JANNFJ010000336.1:0-3244 GCA_031379725.1 Calothrix sp. OTE_75_metabat_31 | reverse complement strand
CGAAAAAGAAGTATCTATCTGGGAAAATAATCGTAATGAAAATGAAGTTACTATTAATTGGCGCTTCAAAAAAGAAGACGCTAGAATTAAGCTCAAGAAGGTCTATCCAACCCCGCAAAATTAATGACATGAAGCACTAGTACTCCATGTCATTAATTTTGATAGGCTTAAAAAAATTTGGTAGTACGTAGGCTTGCGCCAGCCCTTCAAGCTTGCATCTTGCTCGCGTAATATATAAAGCGAGCAAGATGCTCGCACTACCTAAAAATATCAAAATATCTCAAATAATCCATCCTCTAAGTCATAACCCAATAACTGTGCCATCGATTTTAGGCGCGACTGGTGGGGAATACCTTGTTTTTTGAGCCATTCACCGAGTATAAAAATTTTGTGCATCAGAAAAATTTCCAGAGCTTCGGGGTTATACTGAATCCCTTCTTTCGAGTTAAACTGGTGCGGTACAAGCATTGCTGCATAACGAGCGAATTCACCTTCTTTCCAGTCGAGTAAAAACGGTAACCAAGGATAACGGGCATCGAGACGAACAAACCACAGACGAACTTCGGGTATTTCGGAAAGTTCGCGTGGGTCGCCTGGTTCTCTGGGATAATCGAGATGAAAAACTAGCTGCTGTTCGGAAGATGCTACCGTACCCTCCGCGAGAATTTCTTCAATAGCATCAGTTGCAGGTGACAAATCCAGAGAATCGATGTGGTCACTAGTTAATGCGATCGCAATAGCCATTACTGCTTATGTGTGGTAGGTTCGAGAATTTAGCGTAGCAGCTTTGAGCTACCTTTATTCTACCTACTGACAAAAAACGCGATATCGTCTGATATCGCGTTTATCCATTACGCATATTTTTTGTAGCAAATCGTGACTAAAAGCCGAGTTAATAACAGGGAACTTAATTAGGGACTAGGGGCTAGAAATTAGGTTACGGAAAGAAGATTAGGGAGAAATAAACAAGTTATTTCTAGCTTCTGACCTGGGAACAAGCGGACTCACTCGGTTTTGACTGCCATATCAACAAAAGCGCGTTTTTGTAGTTATGGATAACTCAACCTTTGGGGGATTGCTAATCCGCTAAACTTTTACCCTAGTTTCTAGTGACTAATCTCTAAATCCTCACACCACACTCACACCACATCCCAACCCCCCCCTCCACCCCTGAAAATCTATTTTTTTGTAAGATGCTAATTTTGCGTTTTTAGATTATGCAGACGCGAAATTATGAAACGCGAAAGTTCTAACTTAATGATTTGCGATAAACTGCGTTATCTCCACCGATAATAAATATATCAAGCTTATTCGTACCGCGTGAAACTGCCGCAGGAGCCGAAATACTTGTACCGCCGAGGTTTTCCCAGGCAGTCCAAGTTACACCGTCCGAGTATTTACGGTATACTGTATTATCTACACCAACTGCGAATACATCCAAACGGTTTGCACTCCAAGCCGCTACAGCAGGTGCATACAACCATAACCCACCCAAGGAAAGCCATTCGTTACTCCATGCTGTACCATTCCAGTACTTGTGGTAAATTGCATGGTCGCCACCGCGTACAAATAGGTCAATTCGGTTTTCAGACCACGATACAGCCGCAGGTGCAGACAGCGAGAAGCCGCCTAAACTTGTCCATTCACTCCAAGTTGTACCGTTCCAAGTCATTTGGTAAACTGCATTATCAGCGCCAATTGTAAATGCATCCTGGCGATTTTCACCCCAACTTGTAACTGCTACACCTTGCTTGCAAAAACCCCCTAAGCTTTCCCATTCACCCCAAGCTGAACCGTTCCACGACTTACGTTGTAAATGACGTTCTTGGTTAATAGTAAAAGTATCGATGCGGGTTTGGGCAATAGTTACTGCTGCGGGTGCCGACAAACTGAAGCCACCCAAGCTTTTCCACTCGCCCCAAGTTTTACCATCCCCTGTGTTTTGATACAGGGCATTGTCACCGGCGATCGCAAACGTATCCAAGCGATTTTCTCCCAAAGCCGTTGCTGCTGGGGCATAAAAACTATTTCCGCCCAAACTTTCCCAATCAGTCCATCGGGGTAATTGCGGTGCTAGTAAATCAAAAGCTACTTTGGGACGAATTACACCCGCACCCGAATTTTGGTCAAAGCCAGGTTCGCCGATATTTTTAGCGGTTTGTTTGAGGAGATTTTTCATTTCCTCTTGGGTAATGCTGGGCTTGGCTTGTTTGAGTAATGCAGCCACACCAGCAGCAATTGGACAAGCTGCGGAAGTCCCGTTATCGCTGTTAGTATAACCTCGGAAATGAGTAACCGAACAAAAATCGGGCTTGTTGGGGTCTAGTGCTGCTGGCCCTTGGCTGCTGTAACCAACAAATTGCTCATCTTTATTGACTGCGCCAACAGTCATTACTAACGGGTGTCCGTTAGCACCCCAGATACTCTTACCCGCACCTTTGTCACCACCGCAACGTTCCGAAGGGCAAGTACCGCCGCAGTTCCCTGCAGCAAACAACATCACGATGCCTTGGTTAATAGCTTCAACCACTTTACGAGTAAATGGGTGGTCGGGATTTGTAGCATAAAAGTCATCCCAACTCTTTTGGTAAATTCCCCAGCTATTGGAAAGAATGTGAGGTGTACCATCGGTACGGTGTTGCTTGATTGCCCAGTCGAAGACAGCAAGGGCATTCGAGATTGAATCACCACCAGCTATACGACAGTCGTACAGCTTTGCCTCTGGTGCCATGCCGAGAATATCTGTAGCGCACATATTACCGTGTTCGCCCCATGACTTGGCTTTGGTTCCCCAGTCAGTAGCAGGGCCACCAATCACGTTGGGGATGCGGCGAATTCCTTCAAATGCTTCTACCGGGCGACCTTCGGCGGTAATTCCACCATCAACGACTCCCACGACAATACCCTGACCTCGGAATCCAGCAGCCCAAATCTGGTCTACACCGAAATATTTAGCAACGTCTGCAATTGTGCCTTTGGCAACAGTTGGGGAACAGTCACAAGCACCACTGTCGGTTGTACCCTCCATTGGCTTGACTAAATCAAAGGTTGGCTTTTCCAACAATGCCGGATTGAAGGGGGCAATGGGTGTGTCTTTGTAGACTTTAAGGACGTTGGGTTGAGCTTCGAGATCGGCAATTTTGCTTTCTTCGATTTCACCGCGAATGATGTAAGCTTCTTCGTTAGCAGCTAGAAGGCTTGCAGCAGCGTCGCTAGATGCATTAACTGGTACTGGTTCGTAGTT
>JANNFJ010000322.1:0-1710 GCA_031379725.1 Calothrix sp. OTE_75_metabat_31 | reverse complement strand
GTAAATTTAATTTCGTAGATCACGCTACATCCTTTTTTCTTTCTTTAGCAATCTCACTTTTTATCTCTTCCCAAGAAACTGTTCCATTAATACGAGCATCTTCCCTACCTTCCCTAATAGCTTTTATATCCTCTTCATCCTCTACATCATCTATATTTTTTAATAGAGTATAAATTTCATCCAAAGTACTGTCATATGCTTGATTTAGCAGTACATAGATATCTTTAATTAATTGTTTGCGGTCGTGTTCTGTTTTCATTTTTATTCGTCCTCATTATTTGTACTTTTTCTATCTCCACCCCTAGTTTCGCCTAAGAGGATGTTTGAAAAGTATATTTATACCTAAGTTGGACTTTTCAAACATGCTCTAAAGGTTATTCATGATTTTCTATAATGAATCAAATAAATAACTTTCTAACCAACTATTAGCAGGTACTTAAATAAATAATCTTGAATCAACCTCAAAAAACTCACCTAAAGACTTAGCTTGTGCTTTGCTAATTTCTCGCTTCCCATTAATAATTTCTGATACTACACCCCTAGAACCAATAACACCCACTAAATCTACCTGCTTCAAAGAACGCGCTTCCATAAGATGAAGAAGCAAAGACAAAGGGCTAGAATTACCCATTGGATAGTTTTCATCTTCGTACTTTTCTATTAAAGTAATTAACAAATCATATAACGCCGATTCTTCAGTAGTTCGGTTAGATTTATGTGCTAATTCCTCTGCTAATGCTGTTGCTTGCTCATTCTCTTCGTCGGTCTTAATTACTTTAGGTTGATATTTAGCCAATAGGTTGGCATAGGTTTGAGGGTTAAAAGTAAGGGTCATTTTTCCACTTCTCTTTATCGTATTCGGCGTGAGTTAAAACATACTTCACAAAAATTGTTTGTTCAGTATAAACGATATCAACAATCAATCGATATGTGTTTCCTTTGATATTAAAAACAGTAAAGTTACTAACAACTTCCGCTGATGGGTACATTTTTTGTACATCTATTAAATTAGTCCATGTAGCCTTACTAGACAGCTTATACCAATTATCAAGAGCTTCATAAGAATCTGGATGTTTCTCCCAGAATTCACGAAGCTTTTTGCGGGTAATTACATGCATCTAAACTTTTATTTAAGTCGGTGGGCGATAATAAATATGACTATTTTACGACTCGTAAATATGACCCAAATTTTTACCAATGATAAAAGACGGCTCTCACAAGGCGCGCTTTATTTGTACCCACCTACTTACACTCCTTTTTACATACTCATATCATGCTCTCGTATTGAAAACATTATGTCAAGCAGTATTTAAGATAAGATTAATGAGGCAAGTATAGTATTGAAGCGACTGCCATTACTCGCGCTCAGGCGAAAGTGAAGATGCTAAAATATACAATAGTTAATGAGAATTCTGTTTATGAGTTTATTACTTGAGAAAATTTTAATTGACATTGAACAGTTGACTTGAGAGGAGCAATTGACAGTAATGGGACATTTGGTGGAACGGATTAAGAAGCACGTTACCAAATTCCAAACAAAACGCAAATGGGCGGATTTAAAGGGTATGTCACCCTATCCGCTATTAGGTGAAGATGCCCAAGCGTGGGTTTCGCGGACTCGACACGAAGGTTTCTTTTTTAGAGGATGTTTGAATAGTATATTTTGTCATGCTGTTAGCGCAGCGTTCCCGCAGGGTACGGAATGAAATG
>JANNFJ010000319.1:0-4333 GCA_031379725.1 Calothrix sp. OTE_75_metabat_31 | reverse complement strand
CCTCCCCGCAGGCGGGGAGGGTACCCTGCGGGAAGCGCTATGCTCTATAGGGTGGGGTTCTTCCGGATCTATACGTTTTAACAAGGGTTTCACGTTAAGTTGACACCAATGTTAGGTATCGTGCCCCTACAATACCGTGAGATAACAAAAAATAATTATGTGAGTGGTATTACGCCTGAATCGTCAGGAGTATCCGTAAAAGCTGTGGGGATCTAGCAGACCAGTAGTTTATTTATTTTCATTTTGGATGTTTATATGTCTACAAATAATCAAAAATTTTTAGCTGTAGCTTGCGCTTCAGGTAGCTTTAAAGGTGCTTTTGTTCACGGTGTATTGAATGCTTTAGAGATTGCTCAAATTCGCGCTGATGCTTATGCGGCTGCATCATCATCAGTGATACCAGCAGCTTGGGCAGCTATCAATAAAGTCAAAGAACTAAGTGTAGATTATTGGTTTGCGGGTCTACAATTCCTTCAGCAAAGCGATATCGGAATGAGTCAAGTCGTTCTGGGGGGAATTGCAAATTTTAGTCCGCCAAAAGAGAAGTTATTTACAACCGAAACTCCTGCTTATTTTGTTGCGACTAGTGCGGTAATAACTCAAGAAGCAGAAGAAGAAACCCAAAGCGAAAAAGCGCGAAGGTTGGGGAGAAAATTATTAATATCGGCTGCAAGAAAAGATAGAAGTTGGGTGAATGAACATTTAAAAGCAGCTTTATTCGGTACTTCTAGTAATCAAGAAAATTCATATCTCGATGCAAGTAACTTTGGTGAAGTTGCTTATGCTTCCTGCCGGATGTTACATGCTTGGGATATCCCAGCTTGGATAGGTGATAAACCTTATATCGATGCATCTTACACCTGTATGTGTCCGGCTGTAGAAATGATAGAAAAAGGATACAAAGAAGTAATTGCAATTAGTAATGAACCGGGTACACTTTATCGGGATATGTTTTTATTAGAAGAAATTCCATCGAGTTATAACGGTGTAAATATTCATGTAATTAAGCCAGATGTCGAGTTAAAAGATTTGGGAGTTGATTTTACCAATGCAACGGAAGCAGGTTTAGTTGCGGTTTATCAACATGGTGAAGAGAAAGGGAGAGAGTTTGTTAAAACCTTTGTAAACAAATATTAAATTGGTATCAGATCAACTCGCAATAAAGAAACAAGATCCCCGACTTCTTCAAGAAGTCGGGGATCTGACCAACTCCCATAGGATTGCTGTATAAAATAATCGTGGTGGATGGAAAAATTTGTCAAGAATATGTCTAAGCATTACTGTGTTTGAACTTGAATTAAATTTTGCACTCATATTAAGTAAAAAACAGATATTTTTTCGATAAATCCTAAATAAGGGGTAGGGCAAATAATCATTCAATGTGATATACCCGACATATAGGGTAATAAACCCTCATTTACCAAAGTGTCGATTCGGGAGGACAATTAAGATGGTAACGGTAGCTAAATACACTTTCTCTCAATCCTCCAAAGAAAAATCATTTATTCTCTGGTTTAACCAGGTTGGTATTCAAGATATTCATTTAGTTGGTGGAAAAAATGCATCTTTGGGGGAAATGATTCAACAGTTGCAGCCCCAAGGTGTGAATGTACCCAATGGTTTTGCGACTACTGCATATGCATATCGGTATTTTATCGAGTCTGCGGGGTTAGAATCAAAGCTTCGCAAGCTATTTTATGACTTAGATATTCAGGATGTGAGGAATTTGCAAGAACGTGGGGAGAAAGCACGGGCATTGTTAATGAATACTCCGTTTCCGAAAGAATTGGAAGATGCGATCGCATCTTCCTACTTAGAACTTTGCGAACAATATAATAAAAATACTGACGTAGCAGTTCGGAGTTCTGCGACTGCCGAAGACCTACCCGATGCAAGTTTCGCTGGACAGCAAGAAAGCTACTTAAATATTACAGGTATAGAAGAAGTATTAAAAGCAACTCATCGCTGTTTTGCTTCGCTATTCACCGACCGTGCTATATCCTACCGTGAAACCAAAAACTTCGACCATTTTGATATTGCCCTAACTGTCGGCATCCAAAAAATGGTACGTTCGGATTTAGCTGCATCGGGGGTAATGTTTAGCATTGAAACCGAAACTGGATTCCAAAATGCTGCATTAATTTCCGCTGCTTACGGATTGGGTGAGAATATTGTCCAAGGGACGGTAAATCCTGATGAATATTATGTATTTAAACCCACATTAAAAGCCGGATTTCGCCCGATTATTGATAAAAAGTTGGGTAGTAAAGCCTTAAAGATGGTTTACGAAAACGGTTCAATATCTACTAAGAATATCTCGGTTCCGATTGCCGAGCAAAAGAAATTTGCCATTACCGATGATGAGATTTTACAACTGGCAAAGTGGGCATGTTTAATCGAAGACCATTACTCGCAGGTAAATGGGACTTACACCCCGATGGATATGGAATGGGCAAAAGATGGCATTACTAACCAACTTTTTATTGTTCAGGCACGTCCGGAAACAGTACAGTCGCAGAAAGTCGGGAATGTCTTGCGTAGTTATCAGTTAATTAAGGGAGTGGGGGAAGGAGGGGGACAAGGGGGACAGGGGGGACAAGGGGGACAGGGGGGACAAGGAGGACAAGGGGGACAAGGGGGACAAGGTGGAGAAAATTCTTCCCTATCTCCCTTGTCTGCCCCATCTCCCTTGTCTCCCTCATCTCCCTCATCTCCCTTGTCTCCCCCATCTTCCTTGTCTCCCTCATCTCCCCCCACTCCCCTAATTACCGGACGTGCTGTTGGTGAGATGATTGGGCAGGGTAAAGTCAGAATAATTCTGACACCGGAACATATTAATGAGTTTCAAGCTGGGGAAGTACTGGTGACGGATAGAACCGACCCCGATTGGGAACCGATAATGAAGCGTGCAAGTGCGATTGTGACTAATTCAGGTGGTCGAGTTTGTCATGCTGCTATTATTGCCAGGGAATTGGGGATTCCAGCGATTGTTGGATGTGGAAACGCAACGCAAATTTTAAAAAATGGGCAGGAAGTAACGATTTCTTGTGCTGAAGGTGAAGAAGGTAAGGTTTATACAGGATTGTTGCCGTTTGAAGTGCAAGAAGTACATTTAGAAAATTTGCCGCACATTCGTACCAAAATATTAATGAATGTGGGCAATCCGCAGGAAGCGTTTAAATTATGTGCAATTCCTAATGATGGGGTAGGGTTAGCACGGACTGAGTTTATTATTGCTAACTATATCCAGACGCACCCAATGGCTTTGTTAAAGTTTAATGAATTAAGGGATGAGGTAGCCAAAGCGAAAATTGCGGAGATGACTGCACAATACATTGATAAATCCCAGTATTTTATCGATAAATTGGCACAGGGGATTGGCACAATTGCCGCTGCGTTTTATCCGAAACCTGTGATTGTTCGCATGTCCGATTTTAAAAGTAACGAATATGCAAATTTATTAGGTGGGAGACAATTTGAACCCCATGAAGAAAACCCGATGTTGGGTTGGCGAGGGGCCGCGCGGTATTATGATGAAGGCTACCGCGATGCTTTTGCATTAGAGTGTTATGCCATTAAACGGGTACGCGATGAAATGGGTTTGGTTAATGTCATTCCCATGATTCCTTTTTGCCGCACTCCTGACGAAGGACGGTTAGTACTCGATGAAATGGCAAAAAATGGCTTGAAGCAGGGTGAGAGTGGCTTACAAGTTTATGTGATGTGCGAACTGCCTAATAATATAATTATGGCAGAGGAATTTGCTGACGTTTTTGATGGATTCTCAATTGGTTCTAACGATTTAACCCAATTAACCCTGGGAATCGACCGAGATTCGGCTTTGGTGGCAAAATTATTTGATGAACGCAGTCAGGGAGTAAAGCGGATGGTAAAGATGGTAATTGCAGCAGCAAAACGCAAAAATCGCAAAATTGGCATTTGCGGACAAGCACCCAGCGATTATCCAGAATTTGCCCAGTTTTTAGTTGAGGAAGGAATTGATTCAATTAGCTTGAATCCTGATTCAGTTTTGAAGACAATGCTGGAAATTGCAAAAGTGGAAAGTGGTAAGTAGTTAGTTGTCAGGAGTTAATGGTCAGTGGTCAGTTGCCATTTGTCAGTAGTTAGTTGTCATTTATCAGTGGTTAGTCGTTTTAGACACTTTCAATTCCTAACTTCTAACTCTTCACTGCTGACCACCGACTACTGACTACTAACTAATGACCACCGACTACTAACTAATGACTACTGACTACTAACTAATGACCACCGACTACTGACTACTAACTAATGACCACTGACTACTAACTAATGACCACTGACTACTGACCAC
>JANNFJ010000311.1:0-5163 GCA_031379725.1 Calothrix sp. OTE_75_metabat_31 | reverse complement strand
CATAAATCAAACCGGATTCCTATATATTGGAATTAAAAACGTTTGATTTTTATTTGGCAATAGCATAATTGATTGCTTTGTGAGACTAAATAGGGGATTTAAAAGCAATATTATGCAATAAATCGGACTCTATGGGTGTGAGGTCACGCCATTCACCCGGTTGTAAATTAGCTAATTCTAGGTGTGCTATTTTTACCCGTACCAACCGCAGCGTCGGAAACCCTACAGCAGCAGTCATTCGACGCACCTGCCGATTTTTTCCTTCTGTTAATGTCATTTCTAACCAAGCAGTCGGGATATTTTTTCTAAATCTGATGGGGGGGTCACGTTCGGGTAAATTGGGTTCTTCGGGCAGTAACTGTACCTTCGCTGGTTTAGTTCGATAATCTTGAACTTGTACACCCGTTCGCAATTTATTTAAAGCTGTCTCATCGGGGATACGTTCGACCTGCGTCAAGTATGTACGTTCGTGCCCAAATTTCGGATTTGCGAGACGATGCTGCAATTGTCCGTGATTTGTCAGTAGCATCAACCCCTCACTATCCCAATCTAACCGTCCGACTGGATACACATTGGGAATATCAATATAATCTTTGAGCGTAATTTGGCTTGCGGTATCCTGCGTAAATTGGCTGAGTACACCATAGGGTTTGTAAAAAATTATATATTTATTGGTCATTTGTTAGTTGTCAGTTGTTAGTTGTTAGTTGTTAGTTGTCAGTTGTCAGTTGTTAGTTGTTAATTGTCAGTTGTTAGGTGTCAGTTGTCAGTTGTTAATTGTCAGTTGTTAGTTGTCAGTTGTCATTTTTCTTTCTCCCTTTTTCTAACTCCCCTACTTCCTCAATTGACCACTGACCATTAACCATTAACCACTGACCACTGACCACTGACCATTAACCATTAACCACTGACCACTGACCACTGACCATTAACCAATAACCACTTCCTAAAAATTTCGGTTAAAACAGACCTGAACCTGTGGAGTGGATTATGGCAAATTATCAAATTGGACGACGTTCTTTTCTATTATTGAGTGGTGCTGCTTTAGCGAGAGGATTTTTCTTACTTGAAAAAAGTGCCGCAGCGCAAACTGTCATATTTGGTAAAGGTAAAATAGGGGGTATTAGTTTCTACAAAACCACTGTAGACCTAACTGACCCAAACACCTTTATTAGTATTGGATTAGCAAATAACGCATCGAAAGCAAACACTAATCAAAGTAGCAATGGTGACGAAGAATTTAGCACAATGGTGGCACGTCACAAAGCCTCAGTAGTGGCTAACGGGACATTTTTTGCTAAAAATGCTCAAAAAACCGTCATGGGCAATATGGTAACAGGTGGGAAGTTCGTTAAATACAGCCAGTGGGAAAATTTTGGCACGACTTTAGGATTGCGTGCAGGGAATAAACCCGAAATGATTACCGCACGAGTCGATGGGAAACCTGACTGGAAACAACATTGGTTTTCCATAACTTGCGGCCCTCGATTACTACGTCAAGGGCAAATTTGGCTTCAACCTGGTATCGAAGGATTTAAAGACCCAAATGTTTTGGGTGAAGGTGCAAGAACTGCCATCGGTTTTACTGCTGATGGGAAAAAGTTGATTTTGGTTAATTTTGAAGTTAATTTAACTTTGCTTAAAGTTGCCCAATTAATGAAAGCAATTGGTTGTTACGAAGCAATGAATCTGGATGGTGGTGCGTCAAGAGCTTTGGCAAGTAACGGTAAAATAATAGTTCCGGCTGGACGTAAGCTAACGAATACAATCGCAATTTATGATGCCAAAAATCCCGCACCACAAGCTTTAAAACAATCTTGGGCAAGATTTCAAAAAGGGGAACGTCCAACGTTGTAAAGCAGTGATGCTAAAGGGATCTTGAGTGAAACCCAATACTCATGTACCACTAAAATATTGTAAAATCATAATTAATTTAGATTTTTAAAGGAGCGGCTATTCTACCAACCGCAGCACAGGGACTAAAATGCATCTACTTGTGTCAATCATTAACCAATGGTTACAAACCGATATATATGGTACGTTTGGATGAGCGTACAGGCAAGGTCTTCATCCTAGCTGGAGAAGATATAGTTGAAGACAAAGCACGTTCGCACTCTTAGTGCCGGAGCCATATTGCATTAATTATACCTTATGCGAAAATAATGTAGAGACGTTACATGTAACGTCTCTACGTCATTCGTCGAAATGTGTTTGCGATCGCAACCAAGTATTTTTACTAATATCAATATTCTCTTGTGTCAATTAAAAAACTGTCCCTGAAAAGTAATTTCCCTGGAAATATAAAAAAAAACCAGTGTAGATTAAGACATCATTCCCTAGTATTTGAAAATGTCTATGAATCTACAAACTGTTTGCAAAATAACGTCTGGAGCTATTTTGATGGCAAGTAGTACAATGATAACTAATGTATATGATGCTACTTTTGCCAGTACGCCAAATCGAGTCATCCAAATAGCACAAGCAAAAAAACCTAGCACTAATGCAATGGAACAAGCTATTTTCGACCAAATCAATCAATATCGTGCCTCCAAAGGACTACCAGCATTTACACGTGGTTCTAAAATTGATAATCAAGCCAGAATCCACAGCCAAAATATGGCCAGTGCAAAGGTC
Source organism: Calothrix sp. OTE_75_metabat_31 (assembly GCA_031379725.1). GTDB lineage: Bacteria > Cyanobacteriota > Cyanobacteriia > Cyanobacteriales > Nostocaceae > JANNFJ01. The sequence continues at coordinate 2,529 of JANNFJ010000311.1, read as the reverse complement.
GCATTTGGTCATCAAAATTTTAGCGATGCCCTTGGCAACCATCTTTGATGGTATCGCATCAAAGCAGTTGACATACCATATAAAGCAGCTGCGGAAAATGTTGCCTACAATCAAGGTTATACAGACCCAGCGACTCAAGCTGTTCAGGGTTGGCTCAAAAGTCCAGGTCATAAAGCTAATATTGAAGGTAAATTTAACCAAACCGGTATCGGTGTAGCTGTCAATAGCAAAGGTGAAGTGTATTTCACTCAACTTTTTATTACCACTAGATAACTCAACGACCGATTTTTCTTGCACAATAATGTAAATGGCTGCATCTGTAGGGGCATGACATGTCGTGCCCCTACAATAGCGTGGCATAATGAAAAATCTTTCCCGTTTTAGGTTTTTTAAGAATTTATGACAATACCCGATTTTCAAGTAAGCGAATCTGACATCGATGATGCGACTTTATCGACCTACCTGGAAAGCGATGCAATTGCCGTCGATACCGAAACGATGGGATTAATTCCCCAACGCGATCGCCTATGTTTGGTGCAATTATGTGACAATGCAGGCAATATCACCGCAGTCAAGATTATTCGGGGGCAAACCGAAGCACCAAACCTGAAAAGACTTTTGGAAGCTACTAATATTGTCAAAATCTTTCATTTTGCCCGTTTTGATGTAGCAACGTTGCGATATTACCTCGGTATTAACATCGAACCAATCTTTTGCACAAAAATTGCCAGTAAATTAGTTCGTACTTATACTAACCGTCACGGACTCAAAGAGTTAATTCAAGAACTCGAACAGGTGGAACTCGATAAAAGTGCCCAAAGTTCAGATTGGGGAAATGCTCACAAACTTACTGAAACACAATTAAAGTATGCTGGTAACGATGTGCGATATTTAATTAGTGCCAGACAAAAACTTCTTGATATGCTCAAACGTGAAGAACGATACGATTTAGCTCTACAATGCTTTCAATTTTTACCCACAATCGTATCGTTAGATTTAATGCATTTTAAAGATATATTTGAACATTAATAATTGGGACTGTGGGGTATAGGGTGTAGAAATTAACTCTAAAATACAGCATTTTTCATCTAAATGAGGTATGGAAGAACCCCTCCCGCAGCCCCTCCCTGCAAGCGGGGAGGGGTGCCGAAGGCGGGGTGGGGTGTACTTCATTTACTCGCAAAATGCCATAACTCCTAACTCTATACGGGCGCAAGGCAAGAGCGCCCCTACGACACTTCTAACTTAAACGTCTTTTTCTGTTGTTTCTTTGTGGTTTTTCAGACGTGCAACCACGTTATAATCATCTTCACCAGCAGGAGTAACTGATTCAACCACACCTTCAGTTGGCCCGCCAATTGCTTTCCATGCAGCTAAACCACCTGTTAATTCAGATACATGCTCAAAGCCAGCGTTTCTGAGTAAACTTGCAGCTTGAGCGGTTTCTGCGTCGTTTGCACCGTGGATGTAGATATCACGGGATTTGGCAATCGATGAATCTGCCATATATACCAAATCATCCATTGGCATTGGCATTGAACCCATGATGTGACCTTTATTGTACGTCATGCGATCGCGTACATCCAAAATTGTAAATGCAGGTTCACCCCATTCCAGGCGGGCTTTAAGCGTATGAGCGTCTGAACGTGTTGGTACAGGTGGCTCTTTAGGAATGATATTATCAACTAGTTTATTTTCCATTGGATATGCCTCGTTAAAAAATTAAAACTTTGACAAAAGATTAAAACGCCGTAAAGCAGCTAAAATTAAGTAATTCTCAAATTTATCTATTGCATTTATTAAGCAACTATTTGAGTTTCCAAATATTTTTGCCAAAATTTTCTTTACTATTTAATATTTACCCATAAACAAAGCATAAATTGCTCTTTCTAAAGAATGAAACCTTAAAATTATGCCTAAAGTTAGATATTTACAAAGGTCGCAAGGAAAAAAGGAAGGGTTAAGTACGGTAGAAAATACCTACTTGATAAATATGGAAATATAAATAAAGAAGGTTTTTTCGTCACTTAGTGCAATATTGGCAGCATCCCCCTTCCCTTTCCCCCTGTTTAATAAAAATTGTAATTACGCAAGCACAAAATCAACGTCATTAGCACCAGCCGCTTGAGCCTGACCAGACGTTAATAATTGCCCATTCACATCAACAGCAAAAGGAGTACCGGCTAAGTTAATGTTGTAGTCAGTTTGGTCGCCTGTATATCCAACACTGGCAATCATTTTTCTACCACCATCGGTATACTGAAAAGCCATCATTTGATTTTTTTGTTGCTTATTGTCGTAAGCCCAAATTACCATATATTGTTGACCTTGGTAGTCAAAAATTTTGGGTGGACGATTGGGAGCATAACGACCTGCATCACCGAAACTTGCATCCAAAAATCCTTGTACTGATTCGGCTTCTACAGTCGCATAAGCAACTTCTTCTGGTGATGCGGCTTCTGCGTCACCTAGTATCGCATTGTCACCGAAGGAGACTTTCAGCGTTTACTAGGCATGGCCAGCGATGTT
>JANNFJ010000279.1:0-3642 GCA_031379725.1 Calothrix sp. OTE_75_metabat_31 | reverse complement strand
TATTAGACATCTCCAAAAATGAAATAAGGGCGCAATGCCTTGCGCCCCTACTAAAGCTTTCGGACAACGCATAATTAATTTCTACCAGATGTCTATTAGATATTTGTGGAAAAGAATGTAGAGACGTTACATGTAACGTCTCTACGAGGTACGTTGAGTGTGGAAGTGTTGCAGAACGAACCCTACAATACTTAACTTTGTGAAAAAATCAAACTGGATTCTTAAGTAGATGGGTGGGAAAAATTATTGCTATCGATTGGGGAGTCGAGAGTAGGTTCATAGCGTTCCAGGAATTGTATTATGTTTCATGGAAAATCTCGCTATCCGGTATATTTTTTGACAGCGAGTGTATGAACTACTGAATTAGCAAGCACATTAGCACAGAGAAAAAATTTATGGCAAGCGTCAGTCGTTACATTTCTCTTATTCAAAAAAAGGAAAAGCTCAATACAGCACATCAACACAAAAAAGCGCTCTCCTTAAAAAAGGACGCTTTTTTGTGTTGTCCTTGCAAAAATTGATTAGTAAAAACGACAATAAAACCTCTATCCAAAGTAATGCTTTTGCTAAAGATAAGTATTTACTCTTATAGAGATGAAATAGTTAAGAAGTTTAAAACTGATTCTAAAATTTATTTTTTCAGCTACTATCGGGCTAAATACCGCATCATAATTTGGTATAACAACCTGTATAAATTTGCTTATGCAAACCTGCGTAAAAATCGATGCGAACAGGAACTTGAAGTTAAGGTATAAGTCAAATTTGACGAGTATCTGCCTGATTTGCAATCAGCAGAAAATGCTGGTAGTTTCTGTGTAAATCCAGTCAAAAATGAATCATCATGTCAAAGTTACGTTAACGTGAGGGATGTGTGCCTTAGATAAATAGTTGAGAAAAAATGCATGTTCAGTTGGAAAAAAGCGAATATTGGGCAACGAAGGAGAAAAATCGACTTTATTACCTTTCGTTTTTTTTCCAGTTTTGTTTGCCATTTTAGTTGCAACATAGTATTGAAAGACAAAACACGCAGGTTTTGGTAGAACTAGAGTTCAGGAATTTGTTATGTATGAACTGGCTCAAAACGTTTTAAGCAGCGAAGAAAAAACGACTTTACGTCAGTTTATTTCGGCGCTGAGTACAAGCGGTAAGCAATATTTACTACGAAATGAGATTTTGCTGATTTTTGGTGATTACTGTGTGCGATCGCAAAAACCTGCTTACTTTTTCCATTCGTCGGCGTTGGGTAAGTTAGTCAACTTTACCCATGAGATAATTTTGGAGGAGGAAAGCACCTGGTTTTTAGTGCGCCCCTGGATTGCTAGTCAGGAAGTTTGGAAGCTGGGTGCGGATATGACGCACTTTGAGAAGATGTCACCCCAAGCACTTCTAAATGTGCGCGATCGCTTGGTGAATCGTTCCCAACCCCAAATTTTGGAAATCGACCTTAAACCCTTCTATGAAGGTTCTCCCAAAATCGACGACCCCAGAAATATTGGTCAAGGACTAGCTTTTTTGAACCATTATTTGTGTAACCAAGTCGAACAAGACCCCCAGCACTGGTTGGAGCAATTATACACAGTATTACACCGACTCCAATTTAGCGGGATACCGTTGATGATTAGCGATCGCATTCACTCAGGGGTTGAACTCGGTGAGGCAATCAAAAAAGCAATTCAATTTGTCAGCGAACGTCCTCCCCAAGAAGCGTTTGAAAAATTCCGTTTCGACTTACAATCACTCGGTTTTGAACCCGGTTGGGGAAACACTGCCGGACGAGTTTGTGAAACCCTCGAACTACTTAAACGGTTGATTGATGACCCGGAACCACCAATTTTAGAAGCATTTGTTTCACGGGTTCCAGCAATTTTTCGGGTTGTTCTGGTCTCCATCCACGGTTGGGTTGGGCAAGAAGGTGTATTGGGACGACCTGAAACCGCTGGTCAAGTTATGTATGTTTTGGAACAAGCACGCAGTTTGGAAGTCAAATTACGTGAAGAAATCAAACTTGCAGGACTGGATATACTGGAAATTCAACCAAAAATCATCATTCTCACCCGTTTGATTCCCAATTGCGAAGGAACTGCTTGCAATTTGCGTCTAGAAAAACTCCAAGGAACCGAAAACGCTTGGATATTGCGCGTTCCCTTCTTGGATTACAATCCGGAAGTTACCCAAAACTGGATTTCTAAATTTGAAATTTGGCCCTATCTCGAATCGTTTGCACTCGAAGCCGAACGCCAATTAGTGGCAGAATTTAGAGGCACTCCCAATTTAATTATTGGTAACTACAGCGATGGTAACCTAGTTGCGTTTCTGCTGGCACGTCGTCTGAAATCAGCTTATTGCAATATTGCTCACTCGTTAGAAAAGCCAAAATACCTATTTAGCAATCTGTACTGGCAAGACCTAGAGGAACAATACCACTTCTCCGCACAATTTACTGCCGATTTAATTAGCATGAATGCGGCAGATTTTATTGTTACTTCGTCGTACCAAGAAATAGTCGGGACACCCGATAGTATTGGACAGTACGAGTCGTACAAATGTTTTACAATGCCGCAGCTGTACCACGTCGTTGATGGGATTGACTTATTCAATCCCAAATTCAATCTGGTGCCACCGGGAGTAAACGAAAACGTCTTCTTTCCTCACAACCAAAGCGAAAACATCGATAAAGAAGCACGTACCAGAATTGACGAGATGCTTTTTGACCGTGAAGACTCCCAAACTATTGGTAAATTAGCAAATCCAGAAAAACGTCCGATTTTTGCAGTTGCCCCCATAAACTCGATTAAAAATCTCACCGGGTTAGCGGAATGCTTTGGTAAAAGTCAAGAACTGCAAGAACATTGCAACTTAATTTTACTAACCAGCAAATTTACTGCCGAACAAGCAACCCATCCTGAAGAAGCAAAAGAAATCGAACGACTCCACGAAATTATCAACGAATATCAACTTCACAGTCATATTCGTTGGGTCGGAATAAGACTTTCCAGCATTGATTTGGGTGAAACATATCGTGCTGTTGCCGATAGAGAAGGTATTTTTATCCACTTTGCCCGGTTTGAAGCATTTGGACGTACCCTTTTAGAAGCGATGATTTCCGGTTTACCAACATTTGCCACGCAGTTTGGTGGTGCTGCCGAAATTATCGAAGATGGGGAAGATAAATTTCTCCTCAACCCCACCGATTTAGAAGGAACCGCAAAAAAAGTATTAAACTTCCTTGACGAATGCTCAAGCAATCCTCAATACTGGCATGAAAATTCCACTAAAGTAATTGAAAAAGTCCGTAACAAATATAACTGGGAGTTACACTCGAAAAAATTGCTCTTACTCGCTAAAATATTTAGGTTTTGGGATTATGTCACACCGGAAAACAAGGAAGCTAGGGTGCGCTACTTAGAAACTTTATACCATCTAATTTTCAAACCCAGAGCCGAGAAAATTCTCACAGAACACATGCAACGTTAGGAACTAGGGGTTTGGAGGTTTAAAGGTTTATGGGTGTAGAAGATGTGGGAAATGTGGAGGATGTGTCCAAGCGGAGGGTGTGAAAAAAGCAGAGGAAGTAAATAAGAAATTTCTTCTCCCCCTCTCCCCTCCTCTCCCTCCACCTCCTCCCCCTCTCCCCTCCTCCCC
>JANNFJ010000277.1:0-6006 GCA_031379725.1 Calothrix sp. OTE_75_metabat_31 | reverse complement strand
CTTGCTGTGAATAAACAGTCCAACCATAAGCGACAAGCATTGCGATCGCAAGTAAAAATGTCATCACTGAGCTATGGCGCTGTAAAGCATGTAACCGTAGTAACCATACAGGCATTGCTTCTGTTGCCGATGACATTACAGGAATCGGAGGATTAGCCGATTGCGATCGCTTCGGGGCAAGATTTGTTTGCGGCTTATTTTTCGGATTAGTCTTTGAAGTTGCCGGGACTCGAATTGGCTTTTTGTTTAGTTCGGGTATCGAAGTCTTGGGAATATTGGCACTTCTAGAACCAGCCTCAGTCAAACCATCCTGCGGGGGACGCTTTCTTTGTCCAGATGTATTAATTAATGCCGAGGATTTGCGGAGATATTCGCGGCGTGCAGAACGTTTGCGCCCGAACCAACCACCCTTTGGGGAATCTTCAGTATCCGATTTGCGAACAGCCATAAATTTTTATTTTTGTCGAAAATACAATATCATAATTCAAATATTTGTTTTTACTAAGGTTAATTTCCCTTGGTGTTACAAATCAAATGAGAATTTCGTCATCACAGGTAAAGCCTGCTAATTTGAATTTAAGATTACCCCTGTTTTTAAACATACATGCTGTAGCATTAGCCAAATAGCACGCAGTTAGGGTTTATTTTGAAAAGCACTTCAAATGCGACAGCAAATATTAGTATATTTGTGCTGCTTCTTAGGTGTTAAGACATTGATAATACATTTGGATTCTTGGTATCATAGCGCATTTAAATCTAAAATCTTGATGCATCAACTCTGGTGCAGCAATAATTGCCCAGTTGAGGGCTGATTCAGGCACAATCCAAAGTAGGAGCATCCAATATTCTCCAAGCCTACTCGCAAATAACTGTTTGTTACCGAAAGCGCCACATAAGCATATAAAATTAAATTTGATATCGATAGTCCAAAAAATTTAAAAAAATCAACAAATGCGGTATCGTATTCAACAGGCTAAAGTTAATATTTGCCGCTATTGGTGAAAGAGGAGTTGTTATGAAGACAAGAATCATTGGTATTGCTCTCGTTCTAGGTTTGGCTACAGCGCTTGGTGCTTGTGATGGTGGTGGTGATACCCCTTCGACCACAGCTACTACTTCCCCCGCTGAACCATCTGATGGTGGCGCTGCTACACCTGCTGGTGGAAGCACTGCGACCACCCCCGCAACTACTATCCCTGCAACTGGTACTGCTAGCCCTAAAGCAACTGGTACTGCTAGTCCTAAAGCAACGAAGTCTCCTTAGGTTATAGTTGGCCTCAAGTAGATTAATCTGGGCTTATAAATAATGTAGGGGCGCAATTTCTAGCACCCCTACCGAAGTTTTCGGGCAACGCATAATAATTTCCAAAGCAATTGTCTATTTAGCCGAGTCCGAGTCCAGATGAGCAATGGAGACGTTTATATATAAATTAAATTCGCTCTCCATTTCTCCCTTTCCATTATCTATAATCTGTTCCTGAATAAAAAATATTGACCTGGCTTATGAATGTTGTCTTTGCCAGGTCTTCATTTATATTTGGGTAATGGATAATGGTTAGAGTAATCCAAGAAATAAATGATCCGTAAGATAGGTGTCTCGCCTGTCTGTGATATTTGTAGGACAGGCGAGATGCCTATCCTACGGTATTGACTTTGGATATTTATTTAATTGGAACACTCTTATTAGCGGTGTGTGGCAGCCTGTACCAAGCCAAATAAGAAAATCCTGTAGCTCGATTCATCAATTATTAATATACTAAGACCATTAATTGATTAGTAATTTTGATAATCGAATCAGAAAAATCTAAAATGAAAATTATAAAAATTAAAAAAAGAATTATCTTAATGGTTGTCGCTGGTATTACCAGTATTTTGGCAGGAATAATTAGTAACTGGTCTAAACCAGTATTGTCACTACCACCACCAGACGACATACCCGAAGAAATCCTGCGAACCGAGATTATCACAGCTGCGCGATCGCAAATCGATGGTAAACCTCTATCAGCCGCAGAATATGCCGAATTGCAAGCCAAACTCCAAGTAGTCCCACCACCCAAACTAGACCCAAAAATCAGAGAAAACATTTTCTTGCTGCGCTTACGAAAAACCCTACAGCAATTTTTCCCCTTTCTTAATTTTTGAGAAATTCCCCACACCCGACTCCCCTAATTTTGAAGACAAATTTACAAATAAATGTAAAGAATATATATATAGTCATCTAAATAGTTTGTCAGCAATCCCAAAATGAAAATAATTCTTCGACACACGCTTTTAAGTGCCACTGCTACAACTATTGTTGACATAGGCTTTCCTTAGTCCCTAACAAGCACTCCTATTTTTAAGCCAGAAATAACAAAGCAGATTTATTTAGTGCCACTTTAATCCACGTAGGTAGTTTCATGTCTATGACCACGATTGTCCCCGAACAGGTTAACCGCATCATCTGGAATCAACATCACGACCCTTTTGAAATCCTTGGTTCCCACCTGATTGAAGAAAACGGTAAAAAAGTCTGGGCTGTGCGGGCCTACTTACCAAATGCAAGTGCGGCATGGGTAGTCCTTCCTGAAGAACGGAAGGAATATCCAATGGAAACAGTCCATGACCCCCATTTTTTTGAATGCACGATTGAAATAAACGAATTGGCAAACTACCAGTTCCGCATCAAAGAAGGCGAAAACGAGCGCGTTACCTATGACCCCTATGCTTTTCGTTCTCCGCGCATTACCGATTTTGATTTACATTTATTCACCGAAGGGAACCATCACCGTATTTACGAGAAGTTGGGGGCACACTTTACCCAAATTGACGGTGTAGCAGGTGTCTACTTTGCAGTTTGGGCACCAAACGCTCGTAATGTTTCCATCCTTGGTGACTTTAATAGCTGGGACGGACGCAAACACCAAATGCGTAAAGGCTCGACCGGGGTTTGGGAACTATTTGTTCCCGAAGTCAAAATCGGAGAACATTATAAATACGAAATCAAAAATAACGAAGGACACATTTACGAAAAAAGCGACCCCTACGGCTTTCAACAAGAACCTCGTCCGAAAACCGCTTCTATTGTTACTGACCTCGATTCTTACCAGTGGAATGATGAAGATTGGATGTCTAAGCGGCGACATTCCGAACCTCTCAACCAACCCGTGTCGGTATATGAAGTACATTTAGGTTCGTGGTTACATGCTGCTGCTTCGGAACCAGCTAAACTCCCAAATGGTGAAACCTCCCCTGTTGTGGCAGTTTCCGAACTCAACCCCCTAGCACGCTTCCTTACCTACCGCGAACTTGCCGAAAAGTTGATTCCCTACGTGAAAGAGTTGGGATACACCCACATCGAAGTTCTACCCATCGCCGAACACCCCTTTGATGGTTCGTGGGGATATCAGGTAACAGGGTATTATGCCCCGACATCGCGCTTTGGTACACCCGAAGATTTCATGTACTTTATTGACCAATGTCACCTCAACGATATTGGTGTAATTGTTGATTGGGTTCCCGGTCATTTTCCTAAAGATGGACATGGTTTAGCATTTTTTGACGGAACGCACTTGTACGAACATGCCGACCCCCGCAAAGGCGAACATAAAGAATGGGGGACGTTAGTATTTAACTACTCGCGCAACGAAGTTCGTAATTTCTTGGTATCAAATGCTTTATTCTGGTTCGATAAATACCACATTGACGGGATTCGCGTTGATGCTGTGGCATCAATGCTGTACCTCGATTATTGCCGTGAACCTGGTGAGTGGCTAACCAATCAGTATGGTGGTAGAGAAAACATCGAAGCTGCGGATTTTCTACGGCAGACGAACCATTTAATTTTTAGTTACTTTCCTGGGGTACTTTCGATTGCGGAAGAATCTACCTCTTGGCCGATGGTATCTTGGCCCACTTATGTTGGTGGACTCGGCTTTAATTTGAAGTGGAATATGGGTTGGATGCACGACATGCTCGATTATTTCAGCATGGACCCCTGGTTCCGTCAATTTCATCAAAATAATCTGACTTTCAGCATGTGGTATCACCACAGCGAAAACTTTATGTTGGCGCTGTCCCATGATGAAGTTGTGCATGGTAAGAGTAATATTATTGGCAAGGTGCCTGGAGACCGATGGCAGAAGTTTGCTAACGTCCGCTGTTTGTTTAGTTTCATGTTTGCCCATCCCGGCAAGAAAACCATGTTTATGAGCATGGAATTTGGGCAGTGGAGTGAATGGAATGTTTGGAGAGATTTAGAATGGGGTTTATTAGAGCATGAATCACACCAGCAGTTAAAGTTATTTTTCCAAGATTTGAATAAGCTTTATCGCAGTGAACCTGCTTTATACAGTCAAGATTTTGCTGAAGAGGGGTTTGAGTGGATTGATTGTAGCGACAATCGGCATAGCGTTGCTGTGTTTATGCGTCGAGACAAAAATAGTGATGACTTTGCGATCGCAGTTTGCAATTTCACCCCACAACCACATTCACACTACCGCATCGGCGTTCCCGAACCTGGTTTTTATACCGAGTTGTTCAACAGCGATGCTCGTAAGTATGGCGGTAGTAATATGGGCAACTTGGGTGGTAAGTGGACTGATAATTGGTCAATGCACAACCGTGAGTATTCGTTAGACTTGTGCTTGCCACCGCTGGGTGTACTGATTTTGAAGCTGGATAAAAAGCAGACAGCAGCTATACTGGGGCAGGCTAGTTAAGTAATAGTTTTGAGGGATGTAGAGACGCGATATATCGCGTCTTTTCCCAAGTTTTTGCACCTAACTAACCTATCAGAACTTATGGCATGGAGTATTAGTAGTGGTTCATGTCATAAGTTTTGATGGGTCGTAGCATAGGCGTCTCGCCTGTGCAGTCCGGTCAGGCGGGACGCCTAACCTACGGACAATAATATATACCATCAAAACTTATGACATGGACTATTAGTGGTCTATGTCATTAATTTTGATGGGTCGTAGCATAGGCGTCTCGCCTGTGCAGTCCGGTCAGGCGGGACGCCTAACCTACGGACAATAATATATACTATCAAAATTAATGACACGGACTACTAATGGTTCGTGTCATAAGTTTTGATGGGTTCAAAGAATCCGGGTAACTCCTGCGAAACCCGGATTCTGGATGTCTCGAAGAGGTCAAAACTTTTGACACAGACCTGTAGAGACGTTACATATAACCTCTCTACAGTTCGTCAATTATTGTTATCCAAGCTTTACAGTCCCATCACTAACCGATAATGCGCTTCCAACTGGGCAACACCCTTTGATTTGCGCTTGGTTTGCCACTCACTATGCTTAAATAATTCTTGCCGCAAGCTATCGACATCAATCGTTGTCACCTTACCTCCGGCAACAATTTGCTTCCCATCTACCCAGGCACTATCAACTACATTGGTCGGACGACCGAGGACTAATAGACCAATTGGGTCTGTACGTGGCAACAGGGATAAATTCGTTAAATCATACAGCACTAAATCTGCTTTTTTGTCAACATCTAAAGACCCCAACTCCGACCCCATATTTAAGCCAATTGCACCACCCAAAGCGGCCATTTCAACCGATTTTCGCGGTGTAATCCAGTGTTGATAATCAAAGTCGGTAACATTGTGTAAAATCGAACCAATTTTAATTGCTTCGAGTAAATCTTGCGAGTCGTTACTCGATGCACCATCGCAACCAAAAGATACATTTACCCCAGCTTGACGGTATTTTAAAATTGGTGCAATCCCACTACCCAAACGTAGATTACTCAGGGGATTGTGGACAACAGTTGATTTAGTCTGGGCAAGAATAGCAATATCCGCATCAGTTAAATGAACGCAATGCGCTAGCGATGTGCGGTAATCTAAATAGCCAATTCGTTTGAGATGTTCGACAGCAGTACAGCCGTATTTTTCTTGTGCCAACTTTGTAGCGATGCTTTATTTAAAGGGTGTAGCGAGTTAAGCGACAAATACAATCTTTGCCGACATTCGCATTTACTCGAAACCAAAGCACAGGAAAAATTGGC
>JANNFJ010000274.1:0-2132 GCA_031379725.1 Calothrix sp. OTE_75_metabat_31 | reverse complement strand
GGTTTTCGTATTGAACTGGGAGAAATTCAAGCAGTTTTACAACAGCATCCAGCTGTATCAATAGCAACTGTTCAGCTACAAACAGATAATAAGCACGATAAACACATAGTTGCTTATGTGGTGCCAAAGCTAGAATCTATAAACATTGAAGAATTACGCTGTTTTCTGCAACAGAGATTACCTGATTACATGGTACCGTGGGCATTTGTAATATTGGACACGTTGCCACTGACACCAAATGGAAAACTAGACCGTCGTACGCTACCTTTACCACAAATAGAGAGTAAATTTACACTACCTGAAACAATAGCGCAGGAAGTTATCGCTGATATTTGGAAGCAACTTCTGAATTTAGAATCGGTTGGAATTGAAGATAACTTTTTTGAATTAGGTGGACATTCACTCCTCGCAACTCAAGTTACTTCTCGTCTGAGTAAAATATTCCAAATCGAATTTCCCATACGTCGCTTGTTTGAAGCTCCTACAGTAGAGGGTTTAGTAGAAGCATTAGCACAAATTGGCAATGGTCGAGAAAATATTGAAAGAATTGCTCAAGACTTCCAAGCACATCAACAAGTAAATTCGGTTAAGGCAGAGGTAATTCCCAGGAGAAAAGAAACCTCCATTTGTCCACTTTCCTTTGCTCAAACTCGATTATGGTTCCTTAACCAATTAGAACCATATGGTTATGGCTACAATATCTTCGCACCTTTACGTATAAAAGGTTTACTGAATATAAATGCGTTGCAACACAGTCTAAATGAAATTCTACGGCGTCACGAAATATTAAGAACGAGCTTTAGTATTGCAGATGGTCAACCCGTACAAATTATTGCTCCCGCTTTAACCTTGACTATTCCAGTTGTAGACCTGCAACATCTACCTGCAAGCGAGCAAGCAGCAGAAGTTGAGCGTCTCACCTTATTGGAAGCTCAATCTCCCTTCGATTTAAGCCAAGCTCCATTAGTACGTGTCACCTTACTTAAATTATCCGAAGCCGAACATGTATTGCTGTTTACAATGCACCATATCATCTCTGATGGTTGGTCGATGGGAGTACTCATTAAAGAACTAACAATCCTTTATCAGAGTTTTGCAACTGGTACACCGTCTCTCTTGCCAGAATTACCGATTCAATATGCTGATTTTACAATTTGGCAACAAAGGTGTCTACAAAGTTCGCTTCAATCACAATTAGATTACTGGCAGCAGCAATTAGCAGGAATTTCCCCACTGCAATTACCTACAGACCTTCCCAGTCCAACTATTCAAACCTTCCGAGGCACCACCAAATCATTTACTTTGTCCTCGGAACTAACGACAGCACTCAAAGCGCTAAGTCGGCAAAAAGGGGTGACTCTGTTCATGACCCTACTAGCAGCTTTCAAGGTATTACTTTATCGCTACAGTGGACAAAATGATATTGCTATCGGTTCACCCATTGCCAATCGGAATCAAGAAACAGAATCATTAATTGGCTTTTTCGTTAATACCCTTGTTTTACGCACCAACCTTGCAGGTAATCTCAACTTTGAGCAACTACTGAAGCTTGTGCGGGAAATGACTTTATCAGCATATACCCATCAGGATTTACCTTTTGAGTATTTGGTCGAAAAACTTCAACCAGAACGCAGTTTAGACCGTAACCCTTTATTTCAAGTCATGTTCGCGTTGCAAAATCTCCCAACCGAAGAATTGAAGTTACCTGGTCTAAGTTTTAGTTTTATGGAATGCGATCGCCAATCAGCAATCTTAGATTTAAGCCTAACGATGCAAGAAAGCGAGTCACAATTATTGGGTAGTTGGGAATATAACACCGATATCTTTCGCGCTGACACTATTGAGCGGATAGTGGAACATTTCCGTATTTTGTTAGAAGGGATTGTTACAAATCCGCAGCAAGACATCACAGCTTTACCCTTGTTAAGTTCAGCCGAACACAGACAAATACTTGTAGACTGGAATAATACAAATAATGATTACCCAAAAAATTACTGTATAGATGAGTTGTTTTTAGCACAAGCAAAGCAAACGCCAAATGCAATTGCTGTGATTTGCGGTGACTCATATCTTACCTACAGTGAACTCGACAATCAAGCCAATTTGTTGGCGCGACATTTGCAAAAATTGGG
>JANNFJ010000126.1:0-2266 GCA_031379725.1 Calothrix sp. OTE_75_metabat_31 | reverse complement strand
CTTCTCAAGCTTGTTCTGTCAGCAGAATCTCAGTCCCTTTAGGGCTGAGAGTGTCAAAACAGTGCTATATTTTTAACCCTTACCCCTTCCCCCTATTTCTTCTTTACCCTTTAATTTTCAAGTTTTCTGAAGTCAATTGTTGTGTATTATTGATGTAGTCATACATCATATGGGAAACCTGACGAATAAAACTTGTTGCTTTCGGGTCATGGTTAGGTCTTTTCACCATAATTCCTGCTAAATACCGCTTTCCACTTGCGGTTTGAATAATTCCAGCATCTCCAAGTACAAACCTTAAAGTACCTGTTTTGTGAGCAATTACTGCACCAGCACCCAAACCTGCTGGAAGCATACTTTGGTTATGACAGCGACGCATAATATCTAACATTTGCGAACGACTTGCATCACTCAAAATCTGACTATTCGCAAGTAATCCTGATAGTTGTACTAAATCTTTAGGACTAGTAGTATTAGTACCGTTTTCATCTGCTAATAGATGACGAAGTGCAGTATTTCGCAACCCTAAAGATTGAAAACGTTGATTTAATGTATTAAATCCACCTAAACGGTCAATAATCATATTTGTAGCGGTATTGTCACTGATAGTCATCATCTGGGTAGCAGTTTGCAAAACGCTGAACTTACTTCCTGCACGCATATTTTGCATCTCACCCGAACCACCAGCAACTAAATCTCGTCGCATTACCAGAATTTCATCGGGACGGATTTTACCTGCTTCGATATCTTGAAATAGGGCAATCAAAATCGGTAATTTTATTGTGCTAGCTGCTGGAAATGCTTTATCTCCATTAATATCTAAATAATCACCAGTTTGCAAATCAACAAAAAACATTCCTGGAGAAAGAGACTTATACTTGCTCATCAATGCTTTGATTTGAGCATCAACTGCTACCATCTGTTTCCCGTTGAGGATAAACCCATTATTTGTAGGAGTATTCGGATTTACAATCGTGGTCTGACTTTCTGGAGGGGTAAATTGAATATTGGGTAATGGTGGTAATTCTCTAGAGTTGCTTATAGATTTTGCATTTTCGGTTGCTGGTGATTGGTTAGTTGGTACTTGCAATTGTGACGCAGCGGCAGGAGAAGATAGCAACGCAATACTAGCGAGGTTAAATAATAAGCAGCTTGATTTCATGAAGTTGAGGTAGTTGTTGTGTTGTTGGGAGTACGAAAAAATAATTACTTGAGGAAAAAACAATGTTGCTTGATTGCTTTTATTGCAATAATTTAAATTGAAAGCCGGAAATTAAGCCTAAAAATAAGAAAAAAACATGCAATCGTCAAAACTCTTTATAACATCTAAATATTTCAAATGTGTGTAAAATACGTTACAGTCATACTTATTTAATAATTTATGCAAACTAAGAGATTTATATTTGAAAATCATTTTTAAAGTAAAAACACCTTTCATTTAGTTGCTTATAGCTATGTTTACTAATTCCTAAATTTTTGGATTTTATCTGTATGCAACTGTAAATTCAAATATTTGTTATCCGCAAAATAAAAATAAATCAAATAAATCAATAAGTATAGCAAAGTAGAAAAATTAATATCCAAAATAAATAACTAGTCCATCTCACGCATTTCTGAAGGATTACTAGATCCCCGACTTCTTGGAGGATGCCACTGGCGAATTAGGGGTATCACCCCTCAGTCGTAGCAGCATAGAGCCTTCTCAAATGCCCACAATCCCGCCCTACCATAGAATGGTAGGGCTAATCGGAACGAACGCGAGTGCGTGTCCCCTTGGGACTCAGCCTGCTTAAAGCAGGCTTTGTTGGTATTAGCCCCAGGCTTAAAGCCTGGGGCGGGTTTTGGGGCAAACGAGGGGTCTTACCCTCTATTCGCCAGCGGTATCCTTGGAGAAGTCGGGGATCTAATCCTCACGACTGGTCAAGATTAACACCTTTTTAGCGCTCTGTGTCCTTAATCATAACTATAAAATTCAAAAATGAAGAAGCTGTGAACATGTATTATTTATTTTATTGTCATAAGTAAAAGTACTTAATAAGGCTTCGTGAAGCTTGATTTCTCGAAGAGCATTAATTTGACAGAGTTTCTGCCACCATCATAGATACCGTAGGGGTGGGGTTCCCCCACCCTTGATTTTATCGACCCCATTTTCCAATATTCCCAACAACGATACCCAAAAAATCCTGGTATTGGCACAATAAAAGAGGTGCTACAAGGGATGTTTACAGTGTCAGAAAGTATTGAAATCGCCAAAACCCGTTACCAAGCT
>JANNFJ010000209.1:0-9066 GCA_031379725.1 Calothrix sp. OTE_75_metabat_31 | reverse complement strand
GTTTTCCACCAGGAATATAAACAGCGTCAAACATGACCGAATCCGCAGTTAGGAAAGTCATTTCGGCTTCGATTTTCTGCCCTAAAGCACTTTTAAGCATACCACCATGTTTGGAAACGACTTTAACACATGCCCCTGCTTGTGAAAGAGCTTGGTGTATTTAGACAGCGATTCGTAAGGCTGAAAATAACCGTGGACACCGACACCGCGTGCGTGAACAACACGTTCTGGAATACGTTCGCGGTCAAAGTGTGCTAATTTTTCTTGGAAATGGAAGTCTTCGAGTAAGGTTGGTCCCCTAGAACCTGCTTTAAGCGAATCGTTGGTGTTATTTACACGCACTCCTTTGTTTCATGCTACTCATTACATAGAGAAAAACAAGTGATAACGCAAAATCTCAAGAGAAAAGTTGCTTGACTAGTTGTAAAGTCTAAGCCAAGCAAGCAAGAAGCATATTTTCTAAACTTATGAAATTGACTTGGCGATAAAAAAGGCAGCAGCAGCAGCGAGTCCTCCAGTTATAACGGTTTGAAATGCACTGCGAAAAGGTTTTGCGCCAGTAAAGCGACCTTTGATATATCCAAATGTGGTTAAAGCAATGTTTGTAATAATCACTGAAATCACAAGTGCAGTTTTAGCATTGTTGATTAAAATATAAGGACTGAGCGGTATTAATCCTCCAGCAATATAAGAGCCAGCAATAGTCAGAGCGCTTTGCAAAGCACGTTGGGGAGCAGGTTTTTCTAAACCTAACTCGAAACGCATCATAAAATCGATTAAAGCGCGGGGTTTTTTTAATAATGTTTGAGCAAAATGCTCGCTATCTTCTTTCGTCAAACCATAAGATTGAAATATTTCCATCACTTCACTTAACTCTGCCCCAGGCTTTTCTCTAAGTTCGCGTTGCTCGCGCTTGAGTTCTGATGCATAATGTTCTTCATCACTTTTAGCAGCAAGATAACCGCCTAAACCCATAGCGATTGAACCAGCCGCAACTTCAGCTAAACCGGCGGTGACAACAATGTGAGTAGAACTGACAGCCCCAGATAACCCTGCTGCTAACGCAAAAGGAACCGTCAACCCATCAGAAACTCCTATTACAACATCTCGAACAACTTCGCCATCTGTGAAATGTTGCTCAATATGGGGTGTTTGTGGCATATTCTTGCTTTATTATTTTGCGAATGTTTACAGTATAAATTGTTTCTCTCATGTGGAAAAACATGACTGTATTGTTCTTTCTTCTTGTTGAAGCTGTGTTATGTCGGATTGTGTCAACTTACTTTGCTTGCCAAAACAATGACCATTGTAGGAGTAGACACCTAATTATTTAAATTCAGGTTGCCGTTCAAGTTCATTGGTGCGAATTTTACGCGGCTTCTTGTCTTCAAGGGTGTAATGGTAGAGCAAAGCAGCAGCACCACCTCCAGCCAAAGGACCAATCCAGTAGAGCCAAAAGTACTGGAGATTTCCTGCCACTAAAGCTGGGCCTAAGTATCTAGCTGGATTCATCGCCGCACCGGTTGAGGAACCACCTGCTAAGATATCAAGTACTACAGTTAAACCGATAAATAGCCCGCCCATTTTTGGGGCACGGTTATCAATAGCTGTACCAAAGACGACAAATACCAAAAAGAAAGTCAAGATAAATTGCATAACCAAGCCCATGAAAGGACTTTCGTCCTTGCCCAAGACTGGTGTACCCATCCCAACGGCTTGAAGCACCCCTACTGGAATTGCCAGCTTTAACAAACTAGCAGCAAAAATCGCTGCCAAACATTGCGATATTGTATATCCCAGCGCATCTTTATGCCCTATTTTTCCCGTTAACCAAGCTCCAAAGGTGACAGCGGGGTTAAGATGACCGCCGCTAATTGTAGCAGTTGCACTAACCATTACGGCAATCGTTAAACCGTGGGCAAGGGCAACAGCTACAATATCAAATAATGTCCCTGTTGCTTCGCCCTTATTGATATAGTTAGTTGCGATCGCGCCTACACCAATAAAAATTAAAGCGAAAGTTCCAACAAATTCGGCAACTAAAGCTTTTGTATTCATAACTGAGAGCAATTGCCTGTCGATTAAGTAGTTTGCACCTGTTCGTTTTTAAGGTTAAGTCATTGAAGGTAAAGAACTCGGAAAGGAACAAAAGTTGTATCTAAAATATGCCTAAAGTATTAACTATCTATCGGTAGACATACATAAAAGCAGCTACCAATGCCAACCTCACTACTAACAGTAATTTCTCCCCCATGCCGTTGAGCGATCGCACAAGCGATCGCAAGTCCTAAGCCAGAACCACCGTCACGTCTACTTCTAGCTTGATCCGCACGCCAAAAGCGTTGGAAAACTAACCTCACATGTTCTTTTGCTATACCTATACCAGTATCTTGGACAGTAACAAATACAAAGCGTTCCCGCTTATCGATGGAAATATTTACATTACCTTTAACAGGTGTATATTGCAGAGCATTCTCCAGTAAGTTTGAAAATAAGCGTTTTAACTGAGCCGCGTCACCTTTAACAAATACTTCATCAGATACATCTAACCGTATATTGATTTCTTTAGCCTCAGCTTGCTGTGACAGTAAATCGACTAAATCTTCTAAAAGTTCGTCTAAAGGTATTGATAACCATTCGATTGCAGGAGTTGATGAAGCGGCATCAGTACGAGCAAGCAAAAGTAAATCTTCAACTAAACGAGCCATTTGGTTGGTAGCTGAGGCAATAATTGCTAACTTTTTAGCATTTACAGGTATAGTGTCTGGGTAATCTTGCATTACCTCAACCGAAGTTTTAATCGCTGTCAAGGGACTACGCAATTCATGGGAAGCATCTGCTGTAAACTGTTTTAATTGCTGAAAACTTTGCTCAATTGGCAGCAAAGATTGCCGTGTTAGCCATAAACTGCCTAAAGCAGTTAGTGTTAGCGAAATTACCCCTCCTAAACTTAAACCCCAAAGAAGTCTGTTTAGCTCTGCTTCAAGTTTCTCGGTAGATTCACTAACGCGAATGTAACCTTGAATTTGCTGTATATTCTGATTTTTTACTCTTGAAGGGTATACAGGCATAGTTAAAGTCCGAATTCGACCCTGTTGCACTGTACGGAAAGTCTTAGCGAAAGGTAATAAAATAAATTCTTTTCCAGCCTTACCTATTAACTTGCCATCAGTATCAAACCACTCTATACTTTGGTTACTTTCGCGCATATTCTGCCAAGGAATGTCTAAATCACCATCATTATCAAAACTTTGTGATAACTTGTGATTAATAGCATTTGGATTTTTTTTTATTGGCTCTAGATTGTGTCTTGCAGCATCAGCTAAAGTTATTAATTCACGGTCTAAATTTTGATAGAGATTATAAGCAACAAACTGGTACATAGTTATGGTAGATGTTCCTAAAATTGCTACCATAACCCCTATATAAGATGATAATAACCGCCAACGTAGAGCCTGAAACATAAACTTAAAAAGTTTGCTTTAGTCTATAACCTAACCCATAAACTGTCTCGATAAAATCAGGAGCAGCGCCTAATGATTTCAATTTTTGACGTAAGCTTCTAATATGAACTTTAACTGTTTCCTCTCCTAGAAGTTCTTCAAATGACCATAAATGCTCGACAATTTCACTTCGACTAAAAGTCCGGTGACTGTTACGTATTAACAGCTCTAAAATTCGATACTCTTTAGGTGTTAAATGTAATGGTTGTTCCAAGTATTTTACTTCACAAATACTTGAATCTAAACGCAGATTTTCCCACTCAAGTATTGGTAGTAGAGTTATATTTCCACGCCGTAATAAAGCACGAGTACGAGCCATAAGCTCTTGTAAATTAAAAGGTTTGACAACATAATCGTCTGCTCCTGCATCTAATCCTATGACTTTATCTGTACTGGTATCTTTGGCAGTTAGCATTAAAATAGGCATCGAATAGCCTTCGTTTCGGAATTGATGACAAAGACTAATACCATCAATTTTTGGTAACATCAAATCTAATATAATCAAGTCATATGGGGAAACTTTTACATAATCCCAGGCAATTTCCCCATCGAACGCGATATCAACTACATAATTTTGTTTAATAAGGGCTTCTGCTAGCACTTCTGCAATTCGGTCATCATCTTCTACTAACAGAATTTTCATACTATATTTTCATTTTACTAAATTTGTAGATTAAAATTTTGGAGGCTTGAGAATTTTTCAACTCAAACTTCTCAATAATTATATACGCAAATACAAGTCAATAATCACATTGCTTTAATTACTGAAGCTGACTTTCATAAACTTCTTAGTCTCAAAATGACATGAACGTTGCTATTTAGTCGTCATCCTATTTATATATATCCGTTAATGCAATAGCTTTAGACCTGACGGTATTTAAATACAGGATTTACGATATTGTCACATTTTTACGTTTGTAGTTGGGCTTTAGCCCTTATTTTTAGAGGGCTAAAGCCCAACTACGAGCCTATATTTTGTGCCAGTTGCGTAAGTCCTAAAATATAAAAATCCGGTTTGATTTTAAAAAAACCTAAATATATGTAGGGTGCCCTCCTCATGACGCACTAAGTCCTAGTAACGGTGCGTTACGCTACCACTAACGCACCCTACGTATCTTTAAGCGCACTCGCCCTTGGCTTTCTGTGTAGGGTAGTGCAGGGCTACGCTAACAAAAATATGCAGGGGTAATCTTATACCTTCTCCAAAGTATTTACTTGGTTTAAGACATGGATAGCGAAACGACTATACTCTTAAGGTGATTTTGTAGCTTCAATGCTAGCATTGTTTCCTGAGTTTAGCTTCCCATTTTCTCCCTGACTTCTAAGCATTTGAGTGCGCCTGTGATGCTGGGGCATAATAGCAACAGGTGATGGAGGGTTAACATAGGTGGCTTTTGCCAAGCTAGCAATACCTAAAGTACCCAGTAAAGACCAAATAAAAATTACTTTTGTTGATGTCATTACCTTAGATATCCTATATATACATTAGTAGTCTTACTTTAGATGTGATTTGTTAAGAACTTGGAAAGATTCGATGTAGTGTAATTTTTTTATTAATGCTTCTGCCAAAAAAATTTTAAATCATCATAGTAAATCTTTCCGACTTCTTGACTTTTTATAACTACAGTAAAACTATCGCAACTAGATAAAGACTGTAAAACATTCAATTAAGGACTAATCACCTTAACACTTATTCAAAGTTGCCAGAAAAACATGAATTTAGAGGATTAACGATGAAAACTTCAAAAACAATTGCTATTACTGCTGCATTGATGGGTATTTTGGGTGTTGGTGTAGTTAAAACTGTATACGCTTCTCCCTCCCAGAATGCTGCAACAGTAACTCAAGCTAGTGATGGAGATGGAGAAGCAAATGATGCTACCGAGACACCTGAAAATATGCAAATGATGGTACAGAATCAAAGTCGCAACAAGGCTGAAAAAAGTGACGGTGATGGTGAAGCCAATGATAGCGCAGAAGAAAATCTTGAAGATGCCAAACTGCAATCTTTAGCCAAAATCACCGCACAACAAGCTAAACAAGCGGCTGAAACTTCTGTTGGTGGTACTGCTAGCAGTGTAAAACTAGAAGATGAAAATGGCAGTTTGGTTTATGCTGTAGCAATTGGCAAACAAGAAGTAAAAGTAGACCCTGGTAATGGCAAGGTGCTTCATACTGAGAATCCTAACCAAGAAAACGAAAGTAACGAAGCTTCTCTACCAAAAAGCAGCATTCAAGTTCCCCAGAGTAATGACGGTGGACGTGAAACAAATGAAAATGGTAAATAGTATTATTTATCCATAGTTATTTACTTTGCTGTAATACCAATTCTATGTAAAGCTGCATAGAATTTTACCCCACCCCTTAATCCCCTCCCTGCGCTTCGTGGAGGGGAAAATCCGGTTCCCTCCCCGCAAGCGGGGAGGGTTAGGGTGGGGTTATTTATTATGCAACTTCATATTAAATTGGTATAAGTAGTGAGTAATTGAGTCTAGATTGCTGATAAGACTAAATATCAGCAATCTAGCAATTTTTAAGAGTGAATAAAAATAGAACTTGCCAATTGTATTGGTTGAACATTATCAAATCACTGCTAGGTCACTTTTCTAAAAATTAATTGAAATTGGAATAATTTGCTGGTAAACGCACTGTAAAACAACTACCAATCCCAACTTGACTTTTGACGGTTATTAATCCTCCGTGATTTTTGGCAACAGCTTGAGCAATCGATAACCCCAAACCAGAACCGCCAAAGTCATAAGAACGCGATTTATCGGCTCGCCAAAAGCGCTCAAAAACTTTGTCTATATCCTCTTGCTGTATTCCTATACCTGTGTCTTGAATATTTACAATTAGATAAGAACCAGTTCGATTTGCAATTATTTCTACTGTACCTTCTGGCGGAGTGTAGTGGATAGCATTTTGAATTAAATTAGTAAACAACTGCGTTAATTGAGAGACATCACCTAACAAATAAAGGTTTTTAGTTATCTCAGATTTTAAATTAATTTGTTTTACTTCTGATTGTGGTTGATATAGCTGTATTAAATTATTTAAAATCAATGTTATATTAACTGTTTCTTTTCCTTGAATAGGAACTTTATTATTACGAGCCAAAAATAATAAATCTTCTGTGAGACTAGTCATTTGCTTGGTAGCGCTAGCAATAGCTTCAAACTTTTCTATATCGCTTTCTCGCATCCCTTCGGGATATTTTAATGCTACGGAGGCATTACTTTTAATTGCCATTAAAGGACTACGGAGTTCGTGGGAAGCATCAGCGGTAAACTGTTGTAAACGTTTAAAACTATCCTCAATTGGTTGCATCGCTTGGCGAGTTAACCACACACTACCAACGCTACTAATCATTAAAGCTGCAATAATACCACCACCTAATCCTAAATCTAATTTATGTAAGGTTTCCTCGTACTCTTCTAAAGATTGACTTGCTCTAACGTATCCAATCAACTGTTTGTCATCACTACCAATAATTGGTAAAGTTACTGACTGAATACGATTCTTGCCGATTTTATTAAGTTGTACTTTTTCTGTCATAGAAACAGGTAAGTCGAAGACTCCTTCCCCCTGTTTTTCAACTAAACGACCTTGTTTATCAAACCAGTATAATGCTTGATGATTATCTAAGAAATTTTGTTTGGGAAGGTCATTTTCAATTTTCATTTTCCCATTTTCATATTCTGCATTTGCCGCTGCATATTGCGCTAATTCGGTCATTTTCTCTGTTTGATTTTCTAAGAGACTATGAGCAAAAACAATTCGTACTGCAATTGCAAATCCTCCCAGCATAGTTGCTAATACTAGCATATACGATAATAATAATCGATGTTTAATTATCTGAAACATAAAAAATGTTTTTTATTTTAAATGCGGCTAAATTTACTATTTTATTACGCCTATGAAGCCGGGAAATTATTCGAGTTAATAATGTACTTTTAAATTGCATAACCGAACAGACAAGATACTTATGCAAGCGGTTAGCTATTAGCCAAAAGCTAACCGCTAAATGCTAATCGCCATTTTAAAAGTTTATTTTTTAGCCGTTTTTAGTATAATACGATTATGCAGTTTAAATATCTGACAGCTTAGATTATTTATGAGATAGTCTATAACCGACACCATAAACAGTTTCAATAAAGTCATCCGAACTACCTGCTGCTCTAAGTTTCTTCCTCAGATTTGCCATGTGGGTTTTGACCGTTTCTTCTCCAGATAATTTATCAAATTCCCATAATTTCTCTAAAATTACCGAGCGTGTTAAAACTTGATTAGGATTTCGTAAGAAGCATTCTAGTATCATATATTCTTTAGGTGTTAATGATAAAGGTTTACTTGCATAAATAAAATTAGAATTATTAGGGTCGAATTGTAAATCATTATGAATTAAAATTGTTTGACGGGTTTCTGGACTTCTACGAGATAAAGCTCTAATTCGCGCTGCTAATTCTTCTAGCTCAAATGGTTTAACTAAATAATCGTCAGCACCAGCATCAAGTCCAATTATTTTATCTAATTTTGTATCGCGTGCCGTTAACATGATGATAAAAGCATTACATTTAGAATCACGTAACCGCTTGCACAGAGTAATTCCATCTAGCCGAGGCAACATTAAATCTAGTAAAATCAAATCATAACTACCTGCTTGCACGTATTCCCAACCTTCGATACCATCACCAGCAATATCAACAGCGTGGTGTTGGTGTTTTAAGTCTTCGGCTAAAGGTTTAGCAATGCGGTTGTCATCTTCAACTATTAAAATTCTCATTTGCCTATGTTAAATGGTTGGATGTAAATATATATGATGCTTATCAAGTAAACTATCTGTTTTAGCTTATATCTAAAATGTAAAGAAGTTGAAAAGAATAGGACGATATACCTAAAATCCAGACATTACGCAGAATAGTTTGAAAAATTTTTGTTTTCACTGCTGCCGTTGCCTCGCTTGTGGTATGCACGTAATTTGCGGATACAAGAAAGCTACTACTATTAAACTACCACGCATATATCTTTAAGCACAGGGTCGGCAATTTCTTCGTAAACATGCTATACCTTGTGGCTTACGAGCTACCATATTTGATGAAGCTTCAATATAGACTTTAGCGCAGATACTTCTCATGATTTGCGTATTCCCTTAATGGCATAATCTTTCCAAGTTCTTAACATTTGTTTTTTATTATTGCGCTACAAACCTAAATTAAAGGAGTTTCCTAATGAATAAACTTCCAAAAATCACCCTTTATTTTTGGATCATGAAGATTTGTGCAACCACTCTGGGGGAAACGGCAGGCGATCTTTTATCAATGACCCTAAATGTAGGTTATGCAGCCAGTTCTATTATTTTGATTGGGCTATTTTTGATTTCTCTGGTGTCTCAACTTGTGTCAAAAAAATATAACCCGTTACTTTATTGGACTGTCATCCTTTCAACCAGTACGGCAGGCACAACGATGTCAGACTTTATGGATCGTACTTTAGGACTGGGCTACGCCAAAGGTTCTTTGATTTTATTTACTATTTTGCTAACTATTTTAGCATTTTGGCGTTT
>JANNFJ010000200.1:0-3430 GCA_031379725.1 Calothrix sp. OTE_75_metabat_31 | reverse complement strand
TCCACAAAGAAACATTATCTATACGAATTACTTCCATTTACAATAAATCCATAAATTGATGTCGCCACAATCGAAAACAAACTAAACCTAAAACTAAAACAATCAATCCTCTTAAGATTGCATCACCAATCAGCATAAAATCTGGAAATGCTCCCGATAAAGATATTTGACGCAGGCTTTCAATAATAGGTGATAAAGGATTCAATCCTAAAAAAGGCTTCACACTTGGTGAAACAATTGCAGCTGGATAAAATACGGGGCTACTTAATAACAGTACAAATGTGACTAACTCATAAAAATAATTTAAATCCCGAAAAAATACATATAAAGCACTAACTAAAAAACCAACTCCCGTACAGAAAAAAATCAGCCCAATAACTGGAAAAATTAATGATAAAACATTAACTATACTTTTGGAATTTATCAAAGTCATTACAGCCAGCAGTGGTAATACACCAATAGCAAATTGAAATATATTCGCTGCAATCATTGAAACTGGAAAAATAGTAACCGGCAAACATATTTTATTTAATAGTCCTCCATTATTTACTACACTACTAAGTGCTTGAGAAGTGGAAGCAGTGAAAAAATTCATTACTACCAACCCTGTGAATGCAGCTAAAACATAGTTAATAATTGAATTATTATAATAAGATGCAAATGTCGCACCAAAAATCGCTGTATATATTCCTGTCATAATTAAAGGATTTAACAGCGACCAATAAACCCCAAGTAGCGACCCACGATAGCGAGTTTTTAGGTTTCTTGATACTAAAACATTTAGTAATTCCCAATAACGCTTTATTTCCTGTTTTTGTAAATTGCTGCTATTGGTAACCATATAAAAAAATCCAGATTTTATTTAATCTGGTGTAATAATTAATAATAAATTGATTGAGTTAACCTATATTTGCGGTTAATAATAATTTTTCTTGACCAGATTAAGAGTAACAAAACAAAATTCAGGTGTAAAGTATAGAAAGCTACTAACAATATAAATACTATGTTTGGTATGATTTAACACTTCGTGTTTCCAGTAAAACAGTTGAATCTTGACAACGCATCACAATTAGTTAGCGCTAATGTTTTATAAAGGAGTCAGAAGGGGAAAACTAACGAGGAAGTTTTTTAATCTTAAATTATTTTTCTCATCTCCCACCGAAGTGTCACAATATATATAGATATCCGATTTGATTTTTGGAGTCTATAGCCAGCGCTTGCGTTTACAAGATTAAGTATTGTCGGGTACGTAATTGCTAAAATCCGTAACGCACCATCGCACCCGACAAGCACGATAGTAGTCCTATAAAAAGTTAATTTGTAAAAATCATGCAACAAATTACTCTCGCACAAGCATCACAACAACTTCCCGAATTAGTCGAAGCTGCGATTAATGGTGAAGAAATTATTATTACCAAAGACGAACAACCAGTAGTCAAGCTGACTTCAGTTACTCAAGAGACAAAACGTCGGCCAGCTAAGGCAGGAAGCGCTAAAGGCTTAATCACAATATCAGACGACTTTGATGAACCATTGGAAGATTTCAAGGATTACATGTAATGCAGGTGCTATTAGATACTCATACACTAATTTGGTTCGTTCTTGATAGCCCTCAACTCAGTCTTAGTGTCAAGAGATTAATTGAGGATGAAAATAACGAGAAACTGCTGAGTATAGCCAGTATTTGGGAGATGGCAATCAAACAAAACACTGGTAAGCTCAGTTTTGGTTTGCTTTTTAAGGAGTTTGTTGAACAGCAACTGAATCTTAATAGTATTGACTTACTCAATATAAATCTCGACCATATCGATGTCGTCTCAACATTGCCCCACCACCACCGTGACCCATTTGATCGGCTAATAATTGCACAGGCAATGGTAGAGAAAATATCAATCCTCAGTGCTGATGCAGCATTTGATGCTTATTCGATTCAGCGACTTTGGTAAACAAATTTAGATTTTGGATGAAATAGAGATTCTCACAGTGAAAAACATTTGCGTTTTTTGTGGTTCAAGTCTGGGGTTGCGTCCAGCTTATCAACAAGCAGCCGCAACATTAGGTACAATCATCGCCCAACGCCGCATGAATCTTATTTATGGTGGCAGTAAAGTTGGTTTGATGGGCATTATTGCCGATGCAGTATTAGCCGGAGGAGGTGAAGTCATCGGAGTAATTCCCGAATTTATTGATGCCAAGGAAATTGCTCATACAGGATTAACAAAACTCTACATTGTTAACTCAATGCACGAACGGAAATCTTTGATGGCAGACTTTTCAGATGGTTTTATTGCCATGCCAGGGGGATTTGGAACATTTGAAGAATTTTTTGAAGTCCTAACCTGGGGACAACTCGGTTTACACCAAAAACCACATGGATTATTGAATATCGAAGGATATTATGACCCCTTGCTAAAATTGGTTGATACTGCGATCGCACAAAAGTTTATCCGTGAAGCACACCGAAACTTAATCTTGACATCACCAAACCCAGAATCTCTACTTGACTCAATGATAAACTACCAGCCTATCAACATAGAAAAATGGATAGATAAAAACACACAAACCTAATTACTCTCTTCCTTTGCGCCTGGTGCGCGACGGCAGATACTACAACGGAGGGTAGACGCGCAGCGGCTTCTGTAAGTACCTCCGCAACGCACTGCCTCCTCTGCGCGAGATAAAATAAATTAGTTAATTTATAAATAGCTGATTTTTCAATAAATAAAAATAATACAAGCTTGGTTTTCAAAGTCTTATCCAATCATTACTTTAGCAATAATCTGCGCTCTTTGTGTTTTACTTTTAAAAATCCAGTCCCGACTATAATTACATTACAGCCATTAAAAACGATAAATAAAATCAGTATTTTATAGCCTGACAATCTAATATGACATTCTCGAATATGATTTTGTTCCCATTACAAAATAATTATTTTAGATGATTCAATAGTCGCAAAAATATTTCGGGATAAATAACATCAACAATCGCAATCTTTAAATAAAATTCATATACTTAAGTAATTTCACGCCTATATACTTACTTGTCACTTTAGATATATATTTGAAAATCCGTAAAAAAACGATTATCGACTCATATTTGACTAGTTATATTGATATCTAGAGAAAACTCTATTGGTCGTCCCTGCATCTACCCCATAGACCAAATTCGGGCATTTACCATCGACGGAATAATATTTTTTTGCTTGTAGTAGGCATTTTATTGTCGAAATCAATAACCTATATTCCATTTACCTGTAAATTCAAATGAGACTTACTACCAAGCAGTGGAGGCATTATTTCCTGCTGCGATTTCTAATGCTTCCTACGATTTT
Source organism: Calothrix sp. OTE_75_metabat_31 (assembly GCA_031379725.1). Lineage (GTDB taxonomy): Bacteria > Cyanobacteriota > Cyanobacteriia > Cyanobacteriales > Nostocaceae > JANNFJ01. The sequence goes on along the minus strand of JANNFJ010000200.1, from coordinate 99 downwards.
GACTTTTGTGTTACCTGTTGCAGCTAATGAAATTGTCAATACAGCAGTATTTGGGGGTGATAATCTCCAACCAAAAAACACAAATCGTGCTGCGTTTAG
>JANNFJ010000159.1:0-7029 GCA_031379725.1 Calothrix sp. OTE_75_metabat_31 | reverse complement strand
GTGAGACCTTCTGCAAAAGATTAAGTGAGATTGATCAGCACACTTATGACCCTCGCCTCAAAATAAATATGTACGTACAAATGTATTTTGATGTCGTTAGAGAAAAAAATAATATTTGTATGTGTGGTATGTTATCAGCGGAATTTCCTACGTTGCCTGAGGATGTTAGAAAGGAAGTAAAAGGATTTTTTTCAGATAGCGAGAAATGGTTGACAACAGTTATTGCATCCCTTCGAAACTATCAAGTAGAGAATGCTGGCAGTTTAGGCACAACGCTTGAAGAAGACGACGCCTGGCTTCTTTTGTCAGGGCTTGAGGGAGCAATGCTACTAGCTCGGACTCATGAAGGTTTGCCACGCTTCTGCTCAATTGTGCGGACGCTTTTGAAAAGGCTAGACTTGTAGTGCTAAAAATAAGTTATTATCTGGCTTGCCTAGATAATAACTTCAGCAGTCAATTGGGGTTAGGGCTAGGCTGTTGACTTTGTACCGAAGAATGGCACTAAGATAAGCTGGATATCAATAGCTGCGAGGATTTCAACTAATGGAGGCGCGTAAAATAAGAAAGTAAAAAGAAGAAAATAATAGTTAGCGCAAATATTGCGCTAACTATTATTTTGACTATGGTAAATTATTTTTAGGCTTTTATTCAATTAATTATAATAATTAAGCAGCTTTTAAATCAACATGATACTGTTTTCTTGATTTTCTCATTAAAGGATAGGCTTTTGGGCGACGCTTTCTGACTCTTGGCTCACAGCGTCCAGGACGTTGTAGCACTTCTTTATGAATCAATATTTTTAATAATGTCTGATAAAGAATGCCGCTTTGATGGTCAGAAATATTTAAGAATTTATGAATGAAATTATTAAAGTGCTGACGAGTATCTTGTAGTGATAAGTATCTTGGATGCACTCCTCCTTCAATTCCAGCCGACCACATCAATGTTCATAGAAGGTTATAAGCTAATAGAAATACCCAAATCTCTTTACGTACTAATGATGGTGTTTTACCTTTAAGGACATCCATGCCTAAAGTTGTTTTCAAATGCTTTAAATTAACTTCAACATCCCATCTTTCATCATAAAGTCTAACAATCTGTACTGTTGAATATGTCTTTTCATCAAGTAACGTGGTAATCAAACTGACTTGTTTTGTACGAAAGCCTGGGATAATGATGTAAAAGTAAATTTCTCTTACTATTAAAGTTGTTTTTCAATCCCCTATCCAACACATTCATATCTTTCAAACTCTTATCCCATAAATGTTTGGGCTTATCTTAGTGCCATTCTACTCTGGTACAGTGAGTAGTTTATGACTTGCTTGATCCGGATGCGGTCAAAGTCGGTCCGGTCATGAGGGGGCAGGATTATAGCGATATAGTCCTGCTACCCGACCACAGTCCTGCCTTTTTTGCGATGGCATACCCGCGCAGGGCGGCTACGCCGCACCCCGCTTAATTTTAAATGCGTTTGCCCTGGCTGATTAATGAAACCTAAATAGTAGCCAGAGCTAAAAGTAACATAGTAACTGCCACTGTTGCTAGAGTTAATGGTCCCATCTGCCGGAGTAAGAATGCCTCACCTCTATCAAGCCCTGCAGCAGTAGCAGCAAGAATAGTACGAGCAGGTGCAATCATTGTTGCGTGAGCACTAGCAGCATTCTGGACTGCCATTAGCCAATCCAACGGCAGTCCAGATTGAGTACTCATTGTTAGCTGTAGTTGGGAAAATAGAGCGTTACTACTTGTATTTGAACCAGTAACCCAGCCACCTAGGGCAGCTAGCCAAGGTGCTACCCATTTATAACTGTTACCAAGCGTCGCTGTTGCTGTACCTATGGTTGTTGTCATTCCACTGGCTTGCATAACCTGAGACGCTACAAGAAAACAGGCAATAGCTACTCCTCCAGGGAGAAACTGTCGCCAAGCCCGCACTGCTGCTATTCGGAATTCTAATGCCTCAATACCTAGTATTTTGACAGTGGCAAAAACTGTGAGGAATAAGCTAAAGCCAGGGTTGTATAGTAAGGGTAGAGATAGATTGATAGTGGGAATCGATAAAACACAGTGGCTCTGGAGCCAGAGCCTGATGGGTACGATTAAGCGAGAAATAAGTAGAAACACTGTTAAAATCATATATGGTACTACTACTTGACAAAAGGATAATTTAAAAGTGCCTATTTCTCGTTCAGCAGACCTAATGTTCGATTGGAGGCTGTAGGTCTTTTCTGACTTATGACTGGTAGCAGAACGCAGCATAGTTTTTCCTCGATTCTTGCAACTTTCCAGGTATCCCCAAGCTACTAAGACAGATATAGCTGTTAGACTAGCAAGTATCCCTGCAAGTTCAACACCTGGAGCCAAACTGAACACGTACAGTCCGGCAGTCAGTATAGATCCCACGGCGAAAGCAGCTGTCCACCGGTGTTGTAAAGACTTTTTGCCACCACTTACTGCTAGTGCCGCTAGCCCGTAAACTGATGGCAGAGGGGCTGTTAAGATAGCTGTACGAGATCCCAATATACCTGGATCTAAGTTGGTTAGCTCTGCCCCAAGAACTGTACCGACCCCTAATCCACCCCAAGGTACAGCCATCTGACCTAGAATACCCAGTATGGCTGATTGAGCCAAGCTAAAGTCAAGTGCAACAAAAATTGGAATAACCAAGATGGTGCCTACTCCAAAGCCAGTCACTGACTCTGCAAAAGGTGCTAACCCCATAACTAATAGAAGTACTTGTAAATCTCGATCAGGAACTACGCGAGCAATACCCCACCCTAGAATACGCATTCCACCTATAGACTGTAGCAGATGGTAAAGTAGCAAACTAGGAAGTAGCAAGTAGAAAACTAACAATGAGGCAGAGAACCCCTTACCTAAAGCAATGAATAGTTGTTCGAGATGTAAATGAAAGGGCGGGAAAATGAGTGTCACAAGAATAGTAGATATCAATGTAGCAATTCCAACTTGTTTGCCATCCCGCTGTAATACCACTAACATTAGTATAGAAACTCCTAACGGTAGTATGGCTAAGATAGTTTTTAACAGATGTTACTCCTTGTATTTCATTATCTTTACATAGTTTAGTTTTTTCGTGCCTACCTACTTAAAACAGGTTGAGTCGCTTTAAATTGCTCTCTACCCAAATCTAATAGTTTTTCTTCCAAGTCATCCACTCTTTGGACAAGCTTATAAACTGTTTTTGCCAGTGCATCGGGGACTTGATTTGGAATAAGCGAGTTAACACGTTCACCAGCCTGATAAACGACACGTCCAGGTATCCCAACTACAATACAATCGTCAGGAATAGAGTTAATTATCACCGAACCTGCACCAATACAAGTATTGTGACCAATCTGAATATTACCTAACACCTTTGCACCAGCCCCGATGGTAACATTGTTGCCGAGAGTGGGGTGACGTTTTCCTATCTCTTTGCCAGTACCGCCTAAAGTAACCTCATGATAAATTAAGGCTCCATCTCCGATAACAGCGGTTTCACCAATTACCACACCCGTACCATGATCAATGAAAATACCTAGACCAATTTTGGCTCCTGGATGAATATCCACTCCAGTTAGCCAACGAGCAATATATGCAAGAAAACGAGACAGCCAAAAAAAGCGGTGACAATACAAAATGTGAGCAACTCGATGAACTACTAACGCTTGGAACCCTGAATAGCAGGTCAACACTTCAAGCCAAGAACAAGCTGCTAGGTCTTTCTCAACAGCAACGTGCATATCTGCTCGAATATAGTTCACCAAATCCACCAATGTTTTCCATACAAAAGGTTGCCTTGTAAGATTAGGCTGCTTAGTCCATGTGGCAAGAAGATGATTCATGCTGGGTTCTCTCCTTCAGGTATCATACAAAACTATATTCATTTAAGGGGTAGAGCAATAGTAGTCTTTTTTCTAGTTCTTATGCGATCTATTGTTCCATTTGCTCAATGAAGCTATAGCAATCCAAGATAATTTGTAAAAAATATAAAGAGGAATGACCACTCCAAACCCAGAGGACACGGAGTAAAAGAGGAAGAGGAGATTTCACAAATAATTTAGGGTTGCTATATGCTTCCGGGTATTCGTTTAAAACATACACAATTTATGGCTTTTGTCATGTCGAAGCTTTTGTTAAGAAAGATGTTTGTAATGGATAGCTAAAAAAGGGGGGATAGAAAATTCTCTAAATCCACCTTTTTAAGGGGGATTTAGGAGAATATTACGATGTTTTGTATTGTGTATAGTGTGTACACAATAGCCTACTTAGAGGAGATACAGTATGCTGCAACATCAATAAAAATAAGTGTTACTGAACCTTACACAGATTAGGAATCTTTAGATAAACTATGCCCTCAAAGTTTACTGTAGGTGTGGGTTCGCGCATAAATTGAAATTTTGAGAACGAAGTTATAGAGGTTTGAGCCAAAGCAATTCGCGCATAAAATGAAATTTGCAATTTTTCGAAGGCAGATTCACACTCTATATGAAATGGATTCGCACATAAAGTGAAATAATGTGATTCCGAACAATCGTGGTCAGAGTCAGGCATCGTCAACCCTATGAGTCCATTAATCGCTAAATTTAGGGAGAAAAATTTCATTTTTCGTGCGAAGCCAAAAATCTGTGAAACTCTTATAAAATGGTCGTTTTCATTTTACGCACGAAATTCATTGTCTGGAATCCCTATAAGTTCGTTTCCAGAATTTCACTTTACCTGCGAACCCACATTCTTGTGTTACGGAAATTTCAATTAGTCTGCAAACCTACATTTACTTTTCCAATCATCCCAAAAATATACAGCTTTTACAAAGGAGTATATGCGAACAGTAGGTTCTTCAAGGCAAATTAAGCGACTGCTTGCACTGATTCGGTCATAGTAGCTGCTCTGTAAGTATTACTCCAGAATCTGTCCCAATTGTGTTTAGCTTTTTGGTAACCACCAGCTAAATTTTCTACACAAGACGGGTCGGCATCAGCCATCTCACTAATCGCTTGTCTGACCAGTTGACGATGGATAATATCAGCCTCACCAACATGGAACTTCCAAAATTCCCAATCAATATTCGCCTTATTCTCCTTAATGTAAGGATTCTGGATGAGGTTTTTATGCATCGTAGATAAATAAATTTGGCAAAGGCACTCTCCTCCCATGCCACACAAACCTACACCATACGCAAAAGACTGGTTTGTTGTTAGCTGCTTAATCTCCTCAAGCAAAGCTATATTGTCTGAGTAGATTGAACTTTCAAAGACGCTATCGCTAATACCAATACTGATAAGAAAGTCATCCCAAAGTTTTAGATGTGTACGTCTCTCATCACCTTCCCCCAACTCCTCTGATAAGATTTCTGCGAGCAAGCTTTTCAACTTTCCATAAGGAAGTTTGGCAATTAAAATACCAAGGTTACTGGGAAATTCTTTAGTAAAGTAGCGATATTGAAGGCATATCTGCTGCAGAGACTTCAATGAAGCTCTTTGTAAATAGTGCAGTTTCTCATCAGCTAAATACTCAGTTTCTAATCGAGCTTCATCAGCTATCATCCAGAAGTCGTCACGAGTAATCATTGAAACCTCCTAGTACTAGGTAAAATTTTAGTTGTCTTTAAAGTCTTGCTACTAGAGCGCATAGCCTTAGAAAAAAGGTCTTCCTAATGACTAGGACGATTGCGTTAGTTACTTCTATCCAGTTTTGCCATAAGCATCGAAGATTTTTCTTACTAAACTTAACACCTGTGCAAGTCTTACTTGTACAAAAAATACTTGTAAAATCACTCTCATGTACTTAACTTACCATCTAGTAGATAGAATAGCAAGAAGTTATTGATAAAAAAATAATATTTTCAACTTCAATATATAGGAATCCGGTTTGATTTATGAAAAAATCTAAGTATATGTAGGGGTAATCGACCACAGGGTGATCGCAAATTACAAGAAAACGAAGCCCTTGTTTAGATATGTAAGCAACATATGGACACAGTACTATATTGAATAAAGGTAAATAAACGGGTATGACGAAGAGTTGTTAGGTAACATTTTTGACGGCAGCAGAAGCCGTATAAACGGACGGTACTAAACTCGGACTTGGTTTACCTTGACGAGTTGATTCAGAAATTAGCTCTCAAAGGAGTTGTTTTTGCTTTTGATGCTATTAATACCCAAAAAAAACTTGCGAGTTGATTGTAGAAAGTGGAAATGATTATATTGGTGCCCTAAAAGGTAATCAATCAGGTTTATTTAAAGATGTAAAAAATAATTTTATACCAGAATCAACTTGACAGCAGATAAATAAAGGGCATGGTCGAATCGAAAAACGTCATGTAAGTATTTGTCAAACACTTGATGCTATTCGTTCTTGGTCTGGACTTACCACTGTGATTCAAGTCAAATCAGAACGTCAAGTTTTCACACATAATGTAATTGAAGTTACATCAGAAACTCGTTATTACATCTCGTCTTTAAGTGAAACGGCTCAAGAAATAGCTGAAAGAATTAGAGGATATTGGGGTGTCGAGAATAAAGTCCATTATGTAAGACATGTTACACAGGGAGAGGATGCTTCTAGAATTCGTACTACACCTTTACCTCAAATTTTTACTATCGCTCGCAACTTTACGCTCAACTTATATCGAGATCAGATGTTTGAAAATATGGCACAAGCCCAACGTCTGTGTTCATTTGGTTTAGAAACAATCAAGCTGCTTTTTAAGATAAAATTGCCTTCAAAATATTGAGATAAAAAACTAATAATTGGTATGCGTGAGTCTTGAAATTAGGTATGTGGTTGTCGAGAGCTAAAAAAAATTTTCCAAAAAGTAACAATACTATTGTACGTTGGTTTGATAAAGTTATTTGATAATGGGACAAATATTTGTACTGTCGTTCGCGTAGCGTTCCGCAGGAAAGGAATTAATAATAAACTTAAGCTGATTAAACGTTCTGGATATGGATTTAGAAACTTTGAAAATTTTCGAGTTAGATGCTTGTTAAATTGGCATATTAACTATTAGTTAAGCATAACAAGTAC
>JANNFJ010000150.1:0-2087 GCA_031379725.1 Calothrix sp. OTE_75_metabat_31 | reverse complement strand
GACTACGGTGTTAATCCCTAATACCCGACCCATTGCGTCTTTGAGGGGGTAATAACTCGCTAACCAATTGTATTCAACTTCGGGTTGTGCTGGTGTTGACCCTTGAATTTCATAATTTAATATGGGTGTTCCCGTTTCAATTACCGACCGATACAACGATTCCAATCTATCGCTAAGTTCCGGCAATACCTCTTTTGATGACTTGCCAATATGATCCAATGCTGGTAAACCGTTGATTTGTGCTAGGCGATCGTTCACCCGCACGTAACGAAAATTACTGTCCAGAAAACATAAACCACTCGGTGCAGTTGCATAAATAGCTTCGAGTTGCACTAATTGCTGTTCCAAATTTTCCTGAAGTTTGCGAACTTTTTGTTCGGCTTGAACGCGAGATGTAGCATCGCGGATAATATGACAAGCACCAATTAATTCGTTATTCTCATTTCTAATTGAACTATAGCTAATTTCATAAAACTTACGCGCTCGATTCTCATCACCAAATTCTTGAATAACAGTAAATTCTTCACCCTGCAAAGCACGTCCCCAAATCTCTACAGCTTTGGCTTGTTCTTCGGGTAAATGTAACAAAGCGTCAACTAGACTCATGCCAGTTTCAATCTTGGAGCCAAAAATATCTTCAAATTCTTGGCGATAAGCACGGTTAAAAACTGTAAAGCGAAAATTTAAATCTAATGTAGCAATCAAATCATGACTACCTTCGATAATACCGCGAAGATATTGACACGTTGTCTCGAACATATAGGAATCCGGTTTGATTTATGTACTCCTGCAAAGAAGCAAGCTAAGGCGTAGCCTGCGCTCTGCGCTTAAATATCTAAGTATGTGTAGGGTGCGCTTCTTCAGCAGCGTAACGCACCGTTCCGAGGACTTGGTGCGTTACCAAGAGCGCTAACGCACCCTACGTATCTGTAAGCGCAAAGCGCAGGCTACGCCAACAAAAATCAAATAGTAGTCCTATAGTTTAGTAATTAATAATTAATAATAGGCTATCTATAAGATGCTAATTACATGCTGAGAGTTGCTTATAGCAGTTCTCACGTAGGTGAGGTAGATACGTAGGGGCGCAAGGCATTGCGCCCTTCTCTTAGTGTAAAATGGCTGTACCTCAGTGGGTTGAGAAACGGCATAATTTATTTTTTGCAGTTTTTTAAATTTCTCACTATATTATTTGAATAAAATCAGACCTAAAAGAGTATTAAGATTAAATTACGTTAAATTTAAGGCAATCTCTTCTATCAATGGTTGTATATCAAAATATAGAAGTCAAATTTAATAAAAGTATTGAATAAATATTTCTATTAAAAAATAGTTCAACTTTAACAATAATCATATCCACCAAAACTGAAAATACCCCACTCTTCCCAAAAATGCGTAGGTTTTGAAGTTTTCATAAAATCGATCCCCCTAAATCCGCAGATAAGTTGGGGGACTTTGAAAGACTTTTAGCCCCCCAATTGATAGATAGGGCTGTTTCATTTTCCACAGTACTGTCAGGGCGGGGTTACCCCACCCCTACGACTGACCCAAATTTAAATGAAAAAATAAGACTTTGGTGATTTCTCGTTTGAAGAATGAAACAGCCTGCCAATTTATCGGGAGGTTGGGGGGATCTAAACCTTGACCTACGTAGTATTACCCCTTCCGCTTCCTACTCCCTAATTCTTCCCCCGACCCCTCGCATCCAAAAACTTTAACTGGTGATAAAGACACTCAATTAAAGGTAAACTCGCACCCAACGCAGTTGCTTTGCGATACGGATTTCCGAAAATCGCTTCCACTTCCAAAGGACGACGTTCGTCGTAATCTATCTTCATGCTGGTGCGATAGGGAATCATCTTCGCAGTATTACTCAGCATCAACTGTACAAAGCTATGGGGAATTTCCCGGCTACAAGCTTTTGCACCCATTACAACTTCATTCATCAAGCTTTCTACCAATTGACGGATACAAAAATCTTGCATTAACTCAAATGTCGTCGCGTCGAGTATCACCGACAATCCATTATAAGGAATATTCCAGACTAGTTTCTTCCAACGTGCTAACAATAAATCCTGACTTAACTCCAC
>JANNFJ010000099.1:0-5223 GCA_031379725.1 Calothrix sp. OTE_75_metabat_31 | reverse complement strand
CATTTCCCGTCGCTTCTATCGATTCAACCACAACCAACTTCATCAAAATATCTTCTTCAAAGGTACATATGGCAAATAGATTATAAGCCATCTGCCGTACTTTAATAGTTTCTTCACCCCAAAGAAACTTCAAAATATCGGTATAGTTAATGGGATTATCATATCCCATCACCTTCATATCTTGCAGAAACCATACCCAATGACGACCATCTTCATAAGAGTGCTGATTAATCATCCCTTGAAGTTGGCTATCCGCTGGCTCTTTACGAAGTATATCCCTGTTAAAATCTTTAAAACTCATTGCAAAAGGAGCAAACGCAGGTGCCCAAGCTAGCCTTTGTCTTGGATGTATACTTTTGTCTTGCAGGAACTTCATGAATTGCACTTGAGCAAATTCTTGCTTCTTTTTTTCTATTAATTCTAAGACTTCTTTCATTTTTAGTACCCCGATATTTCCATTGTTTGATTCAGTAAAAAAATTGACTATCACCGCGCTTTAAGTAATGTAATAATCACATTACCAATCACTCTCATTGATGTTTGAAAATGCCTTTTTCGGCTTCGGCAACAGTATGTTTATACTGCTCAAGGGCAACATAAGATGCTCCAGATTGAATTTGTGTAAAAGAATACGTAGGGATAACTTACAAGCAATTATACAAGCTTTAGTTATTCTTAGATGTGTTTTAGCATATGACTTGCTAATTATTTATACTACTGAAGTAGTTTTGTTAAACACTTATTAGAGTATTGCTGAATAACAATATTTAGAAAATCTGCCTAAAGATAGATTTGTGATTTGGATTAAGCCCGGATTTATCGCAAGTGAGAAAAATTCATTTCTACACAACCTTTATAGCAGAGATATAGCAGAGAATTTTTTGATACGTCATCAACTAAAATTTAGGAGTGAACACACTGTTATAGACCATACAGACCCTGTTTCCGGTAAAATAGCAGGTTGGTAGTAGAATTAGGGCTAATTCAGTCTCTAATGCCCTTCTGCTTTGAAGAACCAGGCTAATTTTTATAAAAATGTCTATTTTGGAGACGAATCCGGTAATATAAATTCAAATTCAATAGTCACTGCATTATTAATGTAGTGACTATTGAATTTCACTTGTACTAGCTTAGTATTTGTATAATAAATTTCGATGCTTATTATTGAAAGTAACTTAGTCAAGTTACACCAGTCAAGCAGAATAAAATATTTTAATTAAACACTATTCTAATTTGAAAATATGTGTTTTTTTTTACAAGTTGTACTTAAGTAAGGTGATAGAGGAAATATTCAATAAAAATTAAAATGAATAGTTTTAAACCAAACTATATTAAAATTTTTAAGGTTATTTACTTAGAAGTGGTTGTAAGTATTTATGGTTATGATAAATTTTTTGAATAAAACAACAAGTCAATCTAATACTATAGGGCTTCTTACAGTTGATAGTAACAGAAAGATAGTAAGCCTAAATGGAAAATTTATAGAAATGTGGGGTTTACCCCCACAAATAGTGAAGTCGCAAGATGAAAAACTAGCATTAGAGTTTGCTTCTTCTCAGCTTAAAAACCCTAAAGATTTTATTAAAGAGGTTCAGGCAAGTTATATGAGCATGGAATCAGAAATTCATGACATTATTAAATTAAAGGATGGTCGAGTATTTAAGCGCATTTCGCAGCCTCAATATTTTCAATACGAGATTGTTGCGAGAATTTGGGAATTTCAAGAACTAACGGGGAGTGAGGCATCGCAAAAATTATATATTATTTAATACAACATATTACTATGCGCTATTGCTTAGACCTGATGAATCAAATTATTGAGAAGAAGATTTGTTTTATCTACCTTGTAGCCAATTGATTTCTTGATACAGTTTTTATTTACAGTAACGTAATGTAAGAGCTTGCCTCAAATAATCGTGAGGTAGGAATTTCCTTCTTGTCAGTCGTGAAAGCATTAAATGTACTATCTCCGACATATGTAAACATTCAGAGTCTTTAAATGCCACTCATAAACCTACTTTTAGGATCTGCTTAATTCGTTTTTTCTTCCTTGATGCTTATTGAAAATTAATTCTAGTAGTCTTAGGCACAAACGCTTATTTTAAAGATGTTTGAGTGGATCGCGCATGACATGAATCATTGCCTCATTCTCAATTAACCATTAGTATTATCTATAGCACTTCACTTGATAATGGATTTACGCCTTATTAAGGAGGGAATTCCATAATAAACTTATAGAATTCAGCAAAGACATCTTACTATACTAAATAAGTAGCTTTACATTCCCTAAGAAATAGGTTTTAATCATTAATAAATATTTATAATAATTCTTTTCTCTCAATTCCCTATGATAACACCCGCTCCTATTTGGTTAAGAGTTATTGTTGATTCCTCCGCACCGATAACAATTAATGCTCAGATTGCTGAACAGATTAAACTACTAATTGCGCTGGGAAGACTTCAGTCTGGTGATGCTTTACCGACTGTTACTCAATTAGCCAAACAATTGGGAGTAAATCACAACACTATTGCAGCAGTCTATAACCATTTAGTTGAATCTGGTTATCTCATAGCCCAAAGAGGTAAAGGAACTTTTGTAGCTGACACTCAAGCAGTACAGAATATCCTTACTCATAAGGAATTCTACAATCTGCTAGATCAAGCCTTTACTTATGCGAAAATAATTGGATTATGTGTATCTGAATTTGCTGGTGCCGCCTACGCACAAGGAGTAATGTCAAATCAAGATAGAGTAAACACTTTAAAGTTAGTATTTGTAGATTGTTTCCACAATAGTGCAGATATATATGAAGCCGTTCAATTAGAAATAACACAAAATATGTTGCTTTTATATCTAGAAGACTTGAAAGTCGGGAAACCAGAGGTATTGAAAGATTTATTAGCTGCTGATGTCGTAATCACGACAGTACAGCTTCTATGGGAAGTTACTCAAATAACTTCGAGCGAACAGGAAGTAATTTGCGTTGATATTAAACCAGACGTACAACTTCTGACACAGGTTTCATCTTTGCCTCGTAATTCTTTGATGCTGCTTGTTTGTCAAGAAGAGACTGGGAGCGAAGAAATGAAAAAGATGTTGAAACAAGCTGGAATTTCTCATATAAACTTTCAAACTTTAAGATTAGAGAATATAAAGCAAAATCCCCAACTTTTGGAACAGGCATCAACGATTTGTGTATCAAAAGAAGTTGAAAATTATGTACGTCAGTGTAGTTTTCAACTGTCTAAGATAATGGTTTTTAATTTCATTCTTGATGAAACTAATATATCAGTATTGAAAGCTCGCATAGCTGCAATTCAATCTGTAAAATCCTCTTCTTGTAAGTAATCGAGCACCAGGCGAACTGACAAGTCAGCGCTTGCAAAAAGCGCAGATGGCAGCATAACGAACTTACAAAACAAGTACATGTCAAATTTCGATTTAGTTTTAAAGCTATTACTGCACATTACAGCTTTTTCCATGTTAGCCCGAATGCTGTATAAACGCGGCATTGCCAAACTCGGTTTGGCAATTTGGCATTAGCAGCAGGTTCGATGGATGATGCGACTCCCGGATTTCTCACAACATTTCTCAAAGCCCCATACAACCTAGTACAACAAGGCAAAAGTCAAAAGTCAAAAGTCAAAAGAAAGAACGCTCTATTTATCGGCTTTTTAACCGTTTTTAATGGTAGCTTTATTTGCGCCGACCCTTACTAGATTTTTACATATCGCTCTCTCACAAATTCTTCCCAGTTAAAACGTCTGAAACATAGTCTGGGTAAATGTTATGTTGAATGCGATAGCCTACAGCGCCGACCTGTCGGTTTGCACTGCTTGTGAGAAATGCAGGGACTGCATAATGTTTGTTTGCGATCGTACTAACTAGCGTTCAACATGATTCTAATATTGCAAGTTAATTATTCTCAATATTGGTTTATAGCAATCCCTAAGCCGATGAGGTACATCTGTAGGGGCGCAAGGCATTGCGCCCTAATCTTAGTGTAAAATTGCTGTACCTCATGAGACTGGGAAACGCTATAGAAAAAGGCATAATCAGCGAAACTTTATTTACTATCATAGTAATTATGGCGATTGTGACAACGTTGATGACATCTCCATTAGTTAATTACCTTGATGTGGATAGTCGAGGCAACAAAATAGCTACAATTTGATTAAGGTCTTAATATGGTAAAAACGGAAAATTTTATACAAGTCGAAGTCTCTTCACCCCAGCAATTGCGAGATTGGTTAGCAAAAAATCATACACAGAAAGAAAGTATATGGCTTGTAACTTACAAAAAAGAAGTAGAGGATAAATATGTATCAACATCTCAAGTGTTAGACGAACTACTTTGTTTTGGTTGGATTGATGGCATAAAGCGCAAGTTGGATGAAGAGAGAACCATGCAATTAATTTCACCACGCCAAGTACAACATTGGACAAAAACTTACAAAGATAGATTTGCAAAATTAGAAAAAGAAGGGCAAATGACTGATGCAGGAAGAATATGTGCATTAGAATCAAAACGAGTTGGACTATGGGATTTTATGGATGATGTCGATGCGCTGATAAAGCCAGAGGATTTTACAAAAAGTTTAGAAGAGTATCCATCAGCATTAGTAAACTTTGATGCATTTAGTAGTTCTAGTAAGCGTTTTATGTTAAGATATATTAAAATAGCTAAAACTCTTCAAACACGTGCCAAAAGAATAAAACAAATATCCGAACTAGCATCAAAAAATATCAAGTTACCAGGAAGCTAATTTTCAATTGGGCATAGCGACACATTTGGGCGAAAAGTCCCTTCCATGTCAATGCCTTCTTCTCGGCTTTCGTCTTGTTCTATCTTGGACATAGGTTTTATTGATTTTGGGGTTTTTGCCACTAAGAAGTATTTTTACTTCAAATGTCGAATGTCGATCGGGTCAATTCGTTTCTTTATTACTCCCCAGTTTTATTTGTTGCTGTGTAGGGCTAAATAAAATCTGAAGGAACAGTACCTTTTGTTCGAGCATGAGGAGTTGGAGGGTTATATTGGGGAATTTTTGGGGATTGAGGACGCGAAAGTTGAGGGGTATGGGAGCAATGCGATTTTGTGAGGTTGGGGAAAAAACATGCGATCGCTAAACTTTTTTCTCAGTACAGTAAAGTATTAGCTACATGTCAATTAGTATTAATACTAAAAAAAACAATTAATGAAGAACGTTCATACCAGGCAT
>JANNFJ010000051.1:0-11293 GCA_031379725.1 Calothrix sp. OTE_75_metabat_31 | reverse complement strand
CTGACCGATTCGGGTTCTACAAACATGGACATGTCGGGGAAGCAGACTTCTTGATTCTCAACGAGTGAATCTTTATACATATTATCTTGAATTTGTCTAATATCGGCTTCAGCAAAAGCAGATATTTCTGATATTTTGTTAGATATATGCATCGGAATCCCGACGCTAACGCAACAACCGAATCCTGGTTGCGACTCTAGCTGTAAGCGACCTTGTAAGACAGCAACTCGTTCTTGCATTCCTTGCAGCCCATAACCACCTGAAACCTTTTCTGGGTCAAAGCCACGACCGTTATCTTTGATAATTAAATACACTCCCGTTGGAGTCGTGCAAACATGAATCTGTACGGAAGTTGCTTGTGCATATTTGCGAATGTTATTGAGTGCTTCTTGAATAATTCGATAAATTGGTGTTACTAAATGCAATGGTAAGGGAATCGCCAAATTGATGTCAACTTCGGGTGAAATTCCCGTGGTTTGCTGAAAATCATTAACTAGAGATGCAACAAGCGTTTCTAAAGACTGGGTTTCGGTTGCGTCATTGCGTAAGGCTTTCACCGACTGACGCATTTCTTGAGATGCTAAAGCTACTAACTTATGTGCTTCGTTCAATAACTCCTGCGCTTGATTGGGGTCTGGTTTACAAAGTTTAATGGCTGTCTGTAACTGTAAATTTAACCCAGTTAGCGAATGTCCCAGCGAATCATGCAAATCCCGTGCAATACGGTTGCGTTCTTGGGCTGCCGAAACATTGGCAAACTGGAGGACGCATTGCCACAGCGAATCATGCATTTGTGCGAGTTGTTCGGGTGTGTAGAGTTCTTCGACCACGATTATCTTTCCATAACGTCCGGCTATTTACTTATATTTCTGGAGGGGGAAGCTTATGCAATAGTTGCTTCTAAAACTTCGAGAAATATTGCATCAATAAAAATAATCATGGGGAGCATCCTGTTTTGGCAGATTTATAATTTTGTAGTAGGCAAAGCCAGCCCTAGCCCTTTCAGGGCGGCTACGCCAACGGGCTTACATCTTGCTCGCGTACTATATTAAGCGAGCAAGATGCTCGCACTACACGCCGAAACAGCGTTACGAATACAAAATATTAAACCCAATTCCCTAACATTACATACGCACCCCAATAGTAAGGCGATTTATACTGTGGATTTTGGGTATTTTGCAAAATACTTAATTGAGCGCGACGCAGGGCTTCAGCTTTCGATACACCTGTTTTAACACCTTTTACCAACTGGTTATAAAATTCACTTATCAGCATTGCTGATGCTTGGTCGTTGACACTCCACAAAGTCGCTACCGTAGTGCGGGCACCAGAACGTACCGCGACACCAGCTAATCCCAAAGCCGAACGGGTATCTCCTGCTGCGGTTTCACAGGCACTAAGAACTAAGAGTTCTAATGCATTATTACGCGATATTTGAACTGTTTTTAATACACCACTAAGTTCGTTGACCTGAATTTTGCCATCCCAAGTCAATATATATGTGTCCTCTGGTTTAGAGCTAAATTGACCGTGGGTTGCCAAATGTACAATTGGGTAGGAAACTGCGGAAACTCCATTTTTAAAGGCGGAATTGGTAAACTTCTGGTTGAGTAAAACTTGAGTCGGAATTTCAGATTCAATCTTTTTGATTTCATCCTTAACACTCGGAAGTGCTTTAAAATCGGAGCGAGATTCTGAAAGTCCTGCGACTAAAGCACCTAAATTTTGTTGTTTGCGCGATCGCGGTGCTAGTAATTGCAATCCGGGTGTCAGCGCAATACTATACTTTTCAACTAGGTACTGTTTCCCGTCGTGGAGTGCTGCCATTGGAATATTCCGCAAAGCACCATCCAGCACAAATACTAATGTTTCAACTTTACTGGCAGCAAGGTCTGCGGCTTCGTCCCGAAGTACCAAATCATACATTTCTTGCAGCTTCGGCAGCGTAAAATCAAAGGCTGTATCTTGATTTAAATTGCTTTGCAAACTAGATGCTAAATCTTCGACTTTTTGACGACTAATATCTTTTCTGTAGTAGCGATAATTGCGGTTATCTTTGGAAGTGGTGGAATCTTGCTCAGGTTTCGGCAAGCTAACAATAATTGCCAGTTGGTTTTCTAAAATAATCGGATAAATAACAGCCGCTTTTTGATCAACTTGATCGATTTGTTCGGGATTGCCAGTTAAACAAGCTTCGCGGAAAAAGTTATCGAGTTCAACTAGTTGCAACCCTTCAATAACATCACGGGCTGTTTTCAGGTTATCTTTTTGAGTTGATTGCACGAGTAACGCAACTAGTTGACGGTGGATTGGTTCAACAGCATCGCGGAAGGAAAATTGCACATTGGGATTTGCTGCGGCTAAATCTGCCCGTAATGCTTTAATCGTTCCCACTGCTTCCTTGTAAGCTGCGATCGCGCTATCAATTTTCCCCTGTGCCTTCATTACCCGTCCCAACTGCCACTGCCACAGATAAGAAATATCTCCGGCATTAATTTGTTGTGACAACTGAACTGCTTGAGCCGTCAATTTTTCCGCTTCTTGCCATTGTTGAGTTTGTTCATAAACATGACCCAAACTACCCAATGCAAAAGCTTGGGTGCGTGGATTCCCTAAATCCTGCGCTTGTTGCACTGCTACTGCCAATATTTGAGCAATATCGCGTATCGGTGGTGTTCCACCGTTATTTTTTCGCATTTGCATCATTGTTTGTGCCAAATTTACCCGCGCTTCGATACCTGTTTGGCTTTTGGGTAATGCTTCGATTTGTTGCTGCACCTGCGGCAACAGCCTTTTAGCTGCATCGCTTTGATTTGTATCTACAAGCAAACTAAGTTGATTGACTTGGGCTTGGACAATTAAATCGGTTGATGATGTTGATGTAGTCACTTGTTGATAAAAATTCAATGCAGTTTGAATTTGGGATTCAATTTTAGCTGTATCGGGATTGACTTGAGCGCGGGCAGTATTACCGAGGCTGAGTTGAACGAGTGCAACTGTATCGGGTAATTGCAACTGGTTGGCAATAGTTAAGCTACGTTGCAAAACCAAATCAGCTTGGGAAAAATTGCCAACCACTCGCAGTGAGTCTCCCAAGCTATGCAGTGCAGTAGCCGTTTCCAAAGAAGCAGGAACCTTTTGTAAAAGGGTTTTCAACTGCGTTAATGCGGTTACATTTTGAAGATTTTGTGAAGTCTTTCCAAAAACCTCTTGAAGACTTTTAAGCAATTGCTCCTCAGTCGAACCCGGTGGTAACTTTAAAGCTGTTTCGAGCAGAATAATTGCACGTCGATAAAGTCCTAAACTTTGTAATGCTTGAGCCTGGTTGGTTTGACTGGCAAGCACCAAGTTAGGTTTATTCAGAGTAGTATAAAGCGATGTGGCACGTTCCCAAGATTTCAGCGCTGCATCACCTTGTCCGCGTGCTAATTGTAACTCGCCTTGGATATCGTAGCTTTGTGCCAATACTAATATCCCCTCACCTTCAGTTGAGTTGAGTAGTTTAATACTCTGGATAATTGCACGACTAGCATCATCCCACCGCCCCAATTGTTGATAACACAACGATAAATTACTTAAACTAAGGGCTTGTTGAATCGGATTTTTCGCCGCTTGGTAAGCTTGTGCTGATTGTTCAAATAGCTTTGCTGCCTCCGCAAATTGTTTTTTATTGTAAAGCGATGCTGCTTGGGAGTCACTACCGAATGGCACTTGTTGTGGCGAATTCGAGATATTTTTATTTTGGGCGATCGCAGTAGCCACTTCTTTCGGGAGTTTTGTAGTATTTAAAGTATTGGGGATTTGAGCAAAACCAGGTGAAGTTATGCACAATAACGCCGTCATGACCATCGGCGCAAAAAATCGCATTAATCGTTTATTATGTTTTTTTATTAGTTTCATTTAATATTCCTTTTAAATGTTCTTCCTATCTTTTAACTGCCTGTAAATCAGATTAGATCCCCCCTAACCCCCTTTAAGAAGGGGGGAAAAAAATTCAAATTCGGAGGTAGGAACTGTCTTCAAGTCCCCCTTTAAAAGGAGGATTTAAGGGGATCAATTGTGGGAAAACGGCATTGACCCCTCTTAGAGGATGTTTTAAAAGTCGGGCATAAGTATAATTTGTCATTCTGAACGGAATGAAATGAAGTGAAGAATCCAGATATCTCGTTGGGGTCGAGATGCTTCACTGCGCTTTGCTCCGTTCAGCATGACAAAAACTATACTTTTCAAACATCCTCTTATACAGCCAGATATGCTTCTGCAACGACCTACTTAGATATATATCACTAGTTATGAGCTTATTTAACACATGCAGCAGTGGTAGTCGCTGCGGATGGAGTCGATGAAGGAGCCTGAGCAACAAGAAAAATTTCACCATTGGCATTTTTCGCAAAACCCTGCGCTTCAATAATTGGAGATGAGGGAGTAGGCAGTAGGGGCACAAGGCTTTGCGCCCTGATTCTAGTGGGGGAATTGTCTAAAGTTGCAAGTTGCCTTGTGCCAGTTTTACCTGGCATCGGTTGTAGTGGACTCGGTGGTAAATTACCACGTCCAGTCACAATAAATTTACTTAGGGGACGACGGAATGCTAACTCTCCTCTGGGACAAAGTTGCCCGATTTGATTACTCGCGTCAACTATTTGGGCTGGTAATTCGAGAATTGCTTGAGTGGGTTGAACTTCCGGTTGCTTGATGCTAACTTGCCCCTGTACGCCATATTGCGAACTTGCAGTGATGTCGCTGCTATTGGGAGATGCTTGCGATCGCGGTTTGATACCAAAAATACTTTGAACGTTAATATTCACCTTTCCACCGTTCCCGGTAAAAGCATTTGCAGTGATGTCGCTATCTTCTCTGGGGACAGCAACAATGAAAGGTGTATCAATGCTAATGTTGCCGCCATTTCCACTAGAAGAAGCAAATCCGGCTGTTGTTGAAATACCACTACCACGACGCAATAGTAAAAAATCTGCGGCTTTTAAGTTAATATTTCCGCCATCGCTGGAATTTGTGACAGCTTCTATTTCACTTTCATCTAGCCGCACAGCACCAGAATTAATATTAATATCTCCAGCATTCCCCTGTCCGGCACTACTCGAAGATATGAGCGCACCTTTAGATAAAGATAGTTTTTCAGATTGAACTGCGATATTTCCGCCTTTACCAATGGCCTGCGTAGTGACTGCACTCACTATACCCGAAATTTGATTGCCATTAACTCCATCAATTTTAACAGTATCGCGGACATTGATTGCGATATCACCTGCATTACCTTGTCCATTGGTAATAGCACTGAGGAATCCACCATTGAGCAATGACAAAGAACCAGTATTCAGTTTGATATTACCTGCATTGCCAAAGCCAGTTGATTCAACCGTACTATAGGCTTTAGCATTATCAAATTTAACTGTGTCGCGGGTATCAATAATAATGTCGCCCCCATTTCCCCGTCCAAAGGTGCTAGACAGCAAAATAGCACCATTGGTAACTGAAAGTGAAGGTGTTGTTATCTCGATATTTCCTCCCCTACCTATACCTCTAGTTGCCAAAAAACTAACAGCACGACTTGGGCGGCGGTCGCTGCCAACACCATCAATATTAATTCTATTGCTAGTATCAAGAAAAATATTACCTGCATTGCCTTGCCCAGCGCTAAATGTACTGATTGCACCACCATTGGTTAAAAATAGTGTTTTGGCGTTGATGCGGATATCACCACCATTACCCACAGCATTAGAACCAGATACACTGGATGCAGAGCTAGAAGATTTCCCGCTTGTACCATCAACAGTAATAGTATCGCGGGCATTGATGGTGATGTTACCTGCGTTTCCCCGTGCATTGGTATCACTAGATAATTCTGCTCCATTGGTGAGCGAGAGCGACCCTGTGGTAATTTCGATATCTCCTCCCCTACCCTCACCACTAAGTAAGCGACTTTTCAAGCCGCTAATTGCACCATCGATACTTATAATCTCGCGTGCAACAATTGTAATTTTACCTGCATTTCCTCCTGCTCCGCCTATTGCCGTACTCATTTGACCCCCATTAGTAAGAAACAGCGACCCTGTTTTCAACTCAATATTTCCGGCATCAGCCTTGCTACCAATTACAAAAGTTGAAGCACCACTGGAACCATCGAAAGTAGTTGTATTGCCAACATCTAGATTAATATTACCCCCTTTTCCCTGCCCGCCAGTAAAGGCTTGGATTCCACCTCCGTCTTTAAGCAGCAGTTCGCCTGTGGTTATGCGAATGTTGCCAGCATTCCCGATACTTCCATCACCCGCAGTACTTGTGACGAAGCTTTTAATCGCCATGCTGCCTCCAAAGCCTTCAATCGCAACTTTATCGCGGGCATTGATTGTAATATTCCCTGCATCTCCGCGTCCAGAAGTACCGCTAGATACTCCTGCCCCATTTGTAACTAGAAGCGACCCAGTTGCAATTTGGATGTTTCCACTTTTACCCACTCCTCCAAGTAAGTCACTTTGAATACCACCTGGCGCATTATAGATAACATCAACACCATCAAGTTTAATAGTATCGCGGGCATTGACGATAATATCTCCGGCATTACCTTGTCCAAGTACAACTGTATTAATTCTCGCGCCATTGGTCAACGATAGAGAGCCTGTGGTAATTTGGATATCTCCACCCTTGGTCATGGCTTGCCCTAGAACAGTAGTTGATATTTCACTATTACCATCAGAAGAAATACTATCCCTAGCATTAATGGTGATATTCCCTCCATCTCCTTTACCAAAAATATCGCTACTGATGAAAGCTCCATTAGCTACTTTGAGCGAGTTTGTAGATATCTGAATATTCCCAGCATTTCCCACTGCTCCTGTTTGTACATTATTGACGATGCCTCCATTATTCAGAAAAATGTCACCAGCTTTGACAAAAATGTTAGCAGCACTCCCATTCCCGAAAGTATTACCATTCAGGTTGCTATCTTTAAGAGTCAGTAAACCTGTAGTGACATTAATATTACCCCCCTGACCAACAGAGTTAGGTTGCGGCACATTGGCAATAAAACTACTATCACTTAAAGTTGTTGCTCCTGTTGCATTGACTGTAATATCCCCAGCTTGACTTTGTGGTGTTCCCAATCCTGTATCTATCCCAGCCCGGAGTTTACTACCTTCTGCCAAATTCAAATTTTGAGCATTAATAGTAATGCTGCCAGCATCAGAACCTCTGACATTTACCTCAGCCCCATTAGTTAAAAATATATTGCTTCGCTGTATATCACTCGGAACACTCAAGCTAAAAGTATTATTTACTGTATTTAATTGAACTCTTCCCGGTGCAGAAAACCCTACTAATTCAATATTGCCATTGTAAGCTCGCAAAGAACCCCCATCGATATTAATATCACCACCAACAAAAAGTAAGCTTTTACCGTCTGGTACTCTCAACCCCGTCACATCAACTCCAACCAAATTCACACCTGCGGGTGCTTGGGAAAGATTCGTAATTCCCGCATTCGCTTGGACTTGAGTAAACAGTAACGCTGAAGGATTGATAGTTAACAGTGGTATCGATTGGGGATTTGTCGCGCTGAAAACTCCTTGATTGCCAAATTGAATGGCATTTGCAGTAGTTCCGACGAATGAACCTCGCACATCTAAACTGGCATTTTTTCCGAACAATATGCCATTGGGATTCATCAAAAATAGATTCGCTACACCATTTACACCCAATGTCCCTAATATATTCGAGGCACTTCCACTTGTGACTCTGGTGAAAATATTTTCTACTCCGGAGGGATTGCCAAAATAGACTCGTTGCCCATCACCAATATTGAATTGACTGAAACTATGGAAAAGATTGGTTCCGCGAGTGGCTCCACCTTCAATTAAATCAGCAGAAGCATTATTAATTAAAGTATTTGGTACGATACGCGAACTTTCCGAACCAAGAGTATTATCGGGTGTAATCTGAGCATGAACTGGTGTAGAAGCAAATATTGTCAAGCTAATAATTAGCCCTTGTTGCAGCCACATCAATTGCCCAGTTAAAGACTTATCTATCATTAAACATCCCCCGAAATAGGCTCTCACCTGTTTATTGGCACATTCCGTAGGGGTGGGGTTCCCCCACCCTTTTACAATTCCCTGCCATCTAAAACAATTGATGCAACGAAATCATATAATCATTTTCAAGATTGTCCCGATTTCAGATGACGAATGCAAGAGCGCGAGTATAAGTTGTAACTTTAAGAGTTGTTAAGAGTATTCCAGGTAAAAAATGGGTTTGTTCAGCTTAGAGTGTTCCAATAAATAAATGATCCAGCTTGATAACCATCGACGTTCGATAAGTATTGAGATGCTACCCTGCGGGAACGTTCGCGGAGCGAGTCCTCTTAGGACTCAGCGCGAACCCTACGGTCAGCATGACAGTTTGGGCACTTTTTTACTTGGAATACTCTTATACCAATTCTTTATGTTAGCGAACGCGAGTGCGTGTCCTCTTAGGACTCAGCTAGCCCTTTGGGCTAGCTGCATGAATTTTACCCCTCCCCGCAATCGGGGAGGGTACCCTGCGGGAAGCACTACGCTCTATAGGGTGGGGTTCAATATTTATGCAACTTTAATATTAAAAATATTTCCGCATACAAGTGCTGCACAATGATGCTGGTACAGCACGGCACAAGTAAACAGGGAGCATCCTTTGGCAGATTTATAACTTTAGTAGTGCGAGCATCTTGCTCGCGTACTATATTAAGCGAGCAAGATGTAAGCCCTACGGGCTGGCGCAAGCCTACGCACTACAGGCCGAAACCGGATGCTCCCAGTAAATATTCGATTGTTAACACCTAGCCTGAGAGCGATTATAAATTCGCTGTTTAATAGCAAAAGTCCTCTTGAAGAGGACTTGGTTGAAGTTCGATTCCAAATCCCTACTTCAATACTCCAGGGGGCAGAATAACTTTATTAATTACGTGAATTACACCATTGCTGGCTTTAATGTCTGCTTTAATGACTCTAGCATTATTGATCCTTACGCCATTCTTATTAACTCTGACGTTTACGGTCGCACCTTCAACGGTCTTTATCGTGCCAGATTTGATGCTTTTAGAATCAATTGCACCAGAAACTACGTGGTAGGTAAGAATTTTCTGCAAGGTTGCTTTGTTTGCTGGCTTTAGCAGTTTCTGTAAAGTACCTTTTGGTAAAGCACTGAATGCAGCATCGGTTGGAGCAAATACTGTGAATGGACCCGGACTAGATAGCGTATCAACCAAGTCTGCTGCTTTTACAGCCGCTACCAAGGTTTTGAAATTGGGGCTGGCAGAGGCAATATCAACAATTGTGCCAGTTGCTTTGGTTGGAGCTTTTTGAATTCCAGCGGGGGTTGGAGATGTATGGCTAGGGTTTGCATGAGTTGGAAGGCTAATCAAAAGGCTCGCAGTTGCCATCGCAATACCCACTGTTTTAGCAAGCAAGCGGCGAGATTGTTGGGTTTTCATAATTTTTAACTCTAGCTCATATAAATACCTACGAAGAATTGTAACAGCATATTAAGAATAAAAAAATACTTTTACTTAAACGTAATCTGTACAACGAAAGTAGCGGCTAAAAGCCTATAACTGTAGGATTTGTAATTAAATTCTAGTAAAGTTATTTTCTAGGTAAATTTCCGAGAGTAGACTAAAAATTTATCATTGATTTCACCAAATTGATTAAGTAAGCTGGAATTTAATTGATATTCCGGGTTTTCTGTTGTCGGGACAAGTAGTCGCCATGCATAGCACTAAGATATTGCCGCCGGGCCCATTAATGACACCCAGGCAAACGATTCTGTTTGCTTCCGAGACTTTTCGTTACTTCCAGCGATGTGCTTCTCGCTATGGCGACCCTTTCACCATTCCCATTACTGGAGTCAAAACTGTCTTTACCAGTCAGCCTGAGAGAATCAAGCAAATTTTTAATGCAGACCCCGATTTATTCGATACCATAACAAGTACTAATATTGGACTCGCAGTCGGTAAGCATTCGTTACTAGTAATAGCCGGTGCCCAGCACGAACGCGATCGCAAGCTGATGATGCCATCTTTCCACGGGACACGGCTGCACACCTACGGTCATCTCATTCAAGCGATCGCAACCGAACATGCCAATCGCTGGCAATCGGGTCAGACATTGGTCATGCAGCAGACAAACCTAGCTATTTCGCTAGAGGTGATTATCCAGGTTGTTTTCAGCATTCACCAACCTGCACAGATTGCCCAATTTCGTGAGATAATAGTTACCTTTCTAAAAGCTTTTACCCCTTTAATCATCTTATTTCCGTCATTACGACCTGTATTTGCCCGCTTCAATCCTTGGAAGAAATTTCAAGCAGCGCTAACAGCCTTCAATACTTTGCTGGAGGATGAAATTGCTGCACGTCAAGCAGAAGGTATTGAACGCGAGGATATCCTGGGTATGCTTCTAGCTGCACGCGATGAATCTGGTGAAGCGATGACTAATGACCAAATTCGTGACGAAATTAAAACCCTCATACTCGCTGGGTATGAAAGCATTGCAACTTCACTAAGCTGGGCTTATTACTGGATTCACCGTACTCCAGAAATACGAATGCGGCTACAAGCTGAGGTGTCACCATTTGGGCGGGTGCTAGACCCGGAAGCGTTGACGCGATTGCCCTATTTAAAAGCCGTGTGTCAAGAGACCCTGCGAATGTGTCCGCCAGTACCCTTTGTAATTCGAGTTCTTAAGAGACCCTGGACTTTCTGCGATTATGAGTTACCTGCTGGCGTAGCAGTCGGCACTGCTTTGGGTAACACCCACTTTAACCCGAAAATTTACCAGCAACCAGAATCTTTCAATCCAGAGCGTTTTATTGACCGACAATACAGCCCTTTTGAGTACTTACCCTTTGGTGGCGGTGCAAGGCGCTGTATTGGTAGTGCATTTGCTCTCTATCAAATGCAGATTATACTCGGAACAATTTTAGCACAACACGAACTGACACTTTATAGCTCAAATTCTGCTATACCCTCATCCCTCGGCTTCGCTATTAGTCCGAAATGTGGTGTCAAGATGGTGGTGAAGGGGAATAGGAATTAATTAAAGAACTATTTGTTTACCGATAGACTGTAGGGGCGGGGTCTCCCCGCCCTTACAATACCGTGTGCTAGACTGAATTTCTCCGAAAAATTAAATAGCCCCCACTGCCCTAGATGGTGGTGTGCATAGATTCATCATAAGGGCGGGGAGACCCATTGGTGTCAACTTAACGTGAAACCCTTGTTAAAACGTATAGATCCAGAAGAACC
>JANNFJ010000046.1:0-4219 GCA_031379725.1 Calothrix sp. OTE_75_metabat_31 | reverse complement strand
CGCGTTTCCTAAGAGATTGAGTAGAACTTGACGGAGTTTGCTGGCATCGGTTTGAATATAGCGTTCAATACTGGGCTGGTATTCAAAATTTAAAGTCAAGCCTTTGGCATTAGTACGGAGATGTAACATTTGTTGCAAATTGTCTAGCAACCGAATTAAATCAAAGTTGCTCAGGTTGAGAATGCTATGCCCAGCTTCGATTTTGGACATTTCCAGAATGTCGTTAATCAAATTTAGGAGGTGTTCTCCGGCACGGTTAATAATAGCGAGATTTTGTTGGTGTTCGCTACTGAGTATCGTGTCGCGGCTCATCAATTGGGTAAATCCGAGAATAGCGTTAAGTGGCGTTCGCAACTCGTGGCTCATATTCGCAAGAAATTCGCTTTTGGCTTTATTCGCCCGTTCGGCTGCTTTTTGCCCTTGGGCAGCAATTTTTTGACTCCGTATTAATTCCAACTGCGTGGTTTTAAATTGGTCGATTAGTTGCAGCAGGTCGATAGTACGCTTTTTTACTTGGGTTTCTAAAGTCCGGCTGTATTGTGATAGTAATTGTTGCTGTTGCTTGCGTTGCGATACATCAGCAAATACTGCGATCGCAAAAGTAATTTCTCCGGATTTATCATAAATCGGCATTGCTGTCACCTCGATGGGAATAATCCCGTGGGGATTACGAATTTCCATATCATCGACGCTGCTAGTTTCACCAAGTAATGCTTTGCTAATGGGTAAGCGATCGCTTGGATAAAGTTCTTCTGTACCAGCAATATAAACTTGATACAGCTGTGCTAAATCTTCAACCCTTGCTTCGGGTATTGAATCGGTAAGTAAAATTTGTTTCCCGATTTCATTGATGTAATAAGGCTTACCATCCGCTTCAACAACAAATACGCCCATTGGCATCGCTTCTAAAAATTGATACAGACGACTTTCGCTTGCCAATAGTGCTGCATTTAACACCTCTAAATCTGTATTTTTTGTTTCCAATGCCACAAATGATTCTTGCAGATGATGAGCCATATTCCTAAATGATTTTGCAAGTTCCCCTATTTCATCAGCACCTTCGATTTCTGGTATCAGTTCCCATCTACCTTTGGCGATTTTTTTGGCTGCACAATTTAACTGGCTAATCGGATTCCCAATCCAACGAGCAGCTAATATACCAATATATGCCGCCACGAAACAAGCTATAAAGCACAGTACAATTGTATTGCTGATATTAGTATTAATTTGCTCCATCAAATCGCTTTCGGGTATTACTATAACAATCAACCAGTCTAAACCTAATTCGTCGCGCCAAGGTTTGACATTGACAAAACAGTTAACTAGTGTATTTGTAAATTTGAAGTTTTTGACATCTTGTAGTAAGTCCACGCTAAATTTACCAGTAACTATGTAATTAAGGCTGATGAGTTGTAGCTTCGATTACTTGACTCATCCAATTTTCACCCCACTCGCAAATAGCACTTTCTCATCCGCGCTTCCATTGTGGCTCATTTACGTACTACCTCCGATGCTAAAGTCTCAAACTTTGTTATAGCACCTTAAGTAAGTTAAGTATTACCCATAACAATTAGAATGCTATTTTGAAACAAACTGTAAGATTTATTTATACAAATATATGAATTAAGGGGTAGGGAGTGTTTATAAGTCCGTAGGATAGGCGTCCCGCCTGTCCGCAAAAAAAGACTCCCGATTTCTGAGAGAATATTATTGATTAAGGATTTCGTTTCATCCCACAAGCATTTTCAGGGCACAATGTATCGTGCCCCTACGGAGAATGGTAATTAAATTAAACTCAATTGATACCAACGACTAAGGATAAACCGGGGCTTTATCGATACCGCCAACTTTATCAAGAGGCCAAAATCTAACTATGGCACGACCAATAATATTCTCACGGGGGACAAGACCCCAGCAACGTCCGTCGTAACTTTGGGTGCGATTGTCACCAAGAACCAAATAATGGTTTGCTGGAATTTGTTCAGGCTGGTATAAAAACGGCGGTTGCTTTCCCGATGTACAGACATCAACCGATGTTCGCTGTTCTTCAGTTAAATATTTGGCTTCAGCAAGGGGCTTACCGTTAATAAAAACCTTACCTTCTCGAAGTTCGAGTTTTTCTCCTGGCAAACCAATCACCCGCTTAATAAAGGCATCTTGATATTGTTCTTTCTTTAGCTCTGCTGTCGGTGAAAATACGACAATATCGCCACGTTGCGGGTCAGAAAATTTATACTTTAATTTATCAACTATAATCTTATCGGCTTCCCATTGGTTAGGTGTACCGTGTAGCGTCGGTTCCATTGAACCAGAAGGAATCCAGCGTGCTTCGGCGACAAAAGTACGTATCCCCAAGGCGAGGACGATACTTAATACAACTGTTCTACCTAGTTCGGCGATCCAGGAATTATCGGATTGTTGAGGTGAATTATTATCAGGCACTTGATTTTGCATAGAGTTACTGAACTTAAAGCTTTATATACAGGTGTTTAACCCGTCAAGCCTTATATACTATATTTGTTAATTTTAACCTGTTTAAATCCGGCATACTGGTAAAAAGTGTCAGTTTCAATTAGCTACGTGCCTTCCATGAGTGAACTTTTTTGTCATTAATAACAAAAAGTGACAGTTTGGAGTGCAAATAAGTTTACCCTGAAAGGATATTAGTTTGTAAAACACAATCGTAATGTGAATGCACTTACCCCCATGTCTCCTACTAGTTTACTAATTCGCCGCGCCAGCATCATTTTACCTAATGGTGAATTCATGATTGGGGATGTGCTGACACGCGATCGCACAATAATCGAAGTTGCGCCGCAAATTTCAACCGCAACACCGGTTACATCCGTTGACGCACACAATTTAACTTTGTTGCCAGGAGTTATTGACCCGCAGGTACATTTCCGCGAACCGGGTTTGGAATATAAAGAAGATTTATTCAGTGCCAGCTGTGCTTGCGCCAAAGGTGGTGTCACTTCTTTTTTAGAAATGCCCAATACCCGACCGCTAACTACTACCCAACAAACCTTAGATGACAAGTTGCAACGTGCCTCCCAAAAGTGTCTTGTTAATTATGGCTTTTTTATTGGGGCAACATCAGAAAATTTACCCGATTTACAATCGGCACATCCCACATGCGGCATCAAAATTTTTATGGGGTCGATGCACGGCCAACTACTGATTGATGGTGAAGCAGCCCTCGAAGCAATATTTTCCCAAGGTACGCGCTTAATCGCGGTTCATGCCGAAGACCAAGCGCGAATTAACCAACGCCGGCAGGAGTTTGCAGGTATTACTGACCCAGCAATTCACTCACAAATCCAAGATAACCAAGCTGCGTTATTAGCGACACAACAAGCATTAAAACTTTCTAAGAAATATCAGCGACGGCTACATATTCTGCATATGTCCACAGCAGAGGAAGCCGAATTGCTGCGTCACGATAAACCCAGTTGGGTAACCGCAGAGGTAACACCCCAGCACTTGCTCTTAGATACAAGTGCCTATGCCAAAATTGGCACCCTTGCTCAGATGAATCCACCACTGCGATCTGCAAACGATAATCAAGTTCTCTGGCAAGCGCTACACGATGGCATCATCGATTTTATCGCTACCGACCACGCCCCCCACACCCTCGACGAAAAAGCCCAACCTTACCCCAAATCGCCTTCGGGTATGCCGGGAGTCGAAACCTCGCTGGCATTAATGTTAACCGCAGCAATGGAGGGAAAATGTACCGTTGCCCAAGTTGTTAACTGGATGTCAACTGCTGTTGCTAAAGCTTATGGAATACCAAAAAAAGGCGCGATCGCACCCGGTTACGATGCTGATTTAGTTCTTGTTGATTTAAATACCTACCGCCCCGTATTGCGCGAAGAATTACTGACCAAATGTGGTTGGAGTCCTTTTGAAGGCTGGAATTTGACTGGTTGGGCACATACAACAATTGTCGGCGGAAGTATAGTTTATCGCAACGGCACGCTCTGTACAGACGTGCGCGGGCAAGCTTTACGGTTCGACTAATATATTACTACGGTCAAATGCCCGACAACTCTTCTGGATAACAAGAAATCCATCAACATCGTTTATACCAAGCATTGCAATACTGCGTAGGTTTTGCTTTAGATCCCCCCAACAAGAGCGATAAGTTGGGGGGCTAAAAGCCTTACAAAGTCCCCCAACTTATCGGGGGATAATGGTGGATCTATTTTGGGAAAAC
>JANNFJ010000043.1:0-7107 GCA_031379725.1 Calothrix sp. OTE_75_metabat_31 | reverse complement strand
AGAAACCCGGTATCTTCAAGATACCGGGTTTCTGAATTTTCATGAGCTATTTAGAACTAGTATAAAACCACTAGTTCTAAATATATTTAAATATGGAATTTAACCTAATTAATAGTGAATAATCAATCACAAGAAGAAAGTATTACTAATTACCTTCACTGTCGTTAGTATCAGTACCTTGCAATGCGACTTCAAAATTCATCCGTTGTTCGGCATTTCGCAAAAAATAACCGCTAATCATTGCTGACGCTAACAAGCGACCGAGACTTTCACGACTCGTAGAAATGGATACACCGAAATGTTCCGAAGGCAAATGCCCCAGCAACCCAACGATATTACGTTCCATTACTTGAAAAACTTCCGACGATGATGGTTTGGAAAGTTGGGTAACGGTTTCCGGACTTAATGATTTAACGTATTGCCATAGCAAGTTACTGGTTTCTGACTCGCTATCAAAAAATTCGGAAACTCGATTGGATGGGTTACTCACGTTGTACCTCCTATACTTTTACAGCTTGCTTCGATTCTTGCTATTGTAACCATAGATATTTGCTATCTACGATTTTTTAAAGCGAATTGGCTGTTTTCTATTCCTGCAAACTAATGTAACAATTTATTTTGCTGGTGAGAGTCGTTGTAACCGTACCAAAAGCAGGGTGTTTTCTCACTTGGAATGAAGGAAGGGGGGTAGGGAGTGGGAAAGAATAGTAGTCTGTATCATTAATGCACTACCAAATATTTTTGACGCTCTTGGAGACGTTACATGTAACGTCTCCAAGAGTGCGGTTCCAGCCTTTGAAAACCTATCAAAATGCTTGGACACAGACCACTAGTGGTCTGTGTCATTAATTCTGTTGCAAGATCCCGCACTCTTGGAGTTACTAAATCCCCGACTTCTTGGAGAAGTCGGGGATTTGGACCTCTCGAAAGGCCTATAACCCATCAAAACTTATGACATGAACTACTAGGAAATAAGAAAAATAATTGAAAATCTTTTATTTACTTCCTTCTTTCCTTCTATTTCCCCCTTCGTCCCTACTTTCTACTCCCTAACTTGCCAAATACTCGTTCATCACGACTTTCGATTTACGAAGCTTACTAAGGGCTTCGCGTTCGATTTGTCGCACTCGTTCGCGGCTGATATTGAGGATTTCACCGATGCGGGCAAGTGTCATCGATTGCCCGTCCGCTAATCCAAACCGTAGTTGAATAACTTCGCGCTGCTGTGGTGTTAAGTCTCCCATTATGCGCTCTAGCTCGTTTGAAAGCGAGGATTGCATCACAAATTCTTCGGGAGATGCACCTGTGTCTTCGAGCATTTCTCCGAGTTCAGTGTCATGGTTGTCACCTAATCGTAGGTCGAGTGACAGAGGCAAGCGCGATCGCTCCAAATACTCGCGTACTTGTTTGGCAGTTAGGTCTAATTCGATGGCTAATTCCCCTACACTCGGCGCACGTCCTAGCTGTTGCGATAGTTGACGCTGTGCCTTTTTGATTTTATTGAGTTTTTCGGTAATGTGAATTGGTAAACGGATGGCGCGACCTTTTTCAGCGATCGCACGGGTAATTGCTTGTCGTATCCACCAATAGGCGTAAGTCGAAAATCGATAGCCTTTGGTCGGGTCGAATTTTTCGACCCCGCGCTGCATTCCAATGCTACCTTCTTGAATTAAGTCAAGTAGGTCTACATTACGTTTTATATACTTCTTGGCAACAGATACCACTAATCGTAAATTGGCTTCCACCATCTTACGTTTGGCAAACTCACCCTCTGCGATTGTGGAATTTAACTCTAATGGTTCGAGTTGTGTCGAAGAAGCCCACTCGTCTAATGTCGGTTGACGACCGATTTGAATGGCGAGAGATTCTCTGGCTTCGTGCAATGCTGTTGCACGCTGTACCTGTTTGCCATAAAAAATCTCCTCCTCGTGAGTTAAGAGTGGCACTTTGCCAATCTCACGTAGGTAAGTCCGCACGAGGTCTGTGGCTGTCTGAGCGGTCTTCATGGCGCTACTTCTAGGTAATAATGGGTTAAGTGGTAGGGTGAGGAAAACTGGTAGATGCTTTTGGGCATCACTTCCAGTGGGACTGGATAAGCTTACTGGAATTGGCTGCAAAATCCTAAAGACTCCACCAAGCGTTTTAAATTAAACACTTAATTAACTTGGCTGCTTGTTGGTTGTTTTGAATTTATTATTAATTGCTAGAACTTACTGCGTTTTGCCCAGTGCTTGCAAGTATCTATGGTTAGATAAAAAGTAACAAGATAAACATTTTTGAGTTTTACTGTGGTTTTATTTGTTTAGTATTAATTTGAATGTAACTCATTGTAACATTTATTAGAAATTTTGAATAGCTGGTAATTTGAATTTTTATCTATAATTGTTGCTCTACGAGCAAAGTTCGCCCGACTTTATGTATAAACTTATCTACGAAATGTATAAATAAATGTAACACTTTCTCATAAATGGCGGGAGTAGATAAAGTCAGGGGGTAGGGAGGTAAAAGAGTGAAGGAGCAAAAAAACAATTGAAAATCTTGTATTTTTCTCCCCTTCTCCCCTTCTCCCCTACACCCTTACACCCCTAAACCCCCAAGTTGTACTCTTGAATCACCTGTACATCTAAATCGGTCGTTTGCAACGAACGAATAGCGGCTGCGGTGGCTTTTGCGCCAGCTATAGTGGTGATGATGGGAATTTTATAGGTCAAAGCGCTGCGTCGGATGAGTCTTGCATCGGTTTGAGCTTCCTCACCCGAAGGAGTATTGATAATTAGTTGGATTTTGCGGTTTTTAATCGCATCGAGAACGTGGGGACGACCTTCGTGGAGTTTTAAAACCAATTCCACATTCAAACCGTGTTCTTTAAGGATACGTCGAGTTCCATCGGTTGCGATCGCAGTAAAGCCCATGTCGATGAATTCTTGAACAACGGGCACACAATTGGCTTTATCGCGGTTATTCATTGATACAAATACTGTACCTTTTAGGGGTAATTGTTCGCCGGCGGCAAGTTCGGCTTTGGCAAAAGCGCGTCCAAAATCGATATCAATACCCATGACTTCACCAGTGGAACGCATTTCGGGTCCCAATATTGTATCAGTACCGGGGAATTTATTGAAAGGCAACACGGCTTCTTTCACAGCCATGTGCGATGGAATAACTTCTTCGGTAAAATTCAGTTCTTCCAGGGTTTTGCCCGACATAATTAACGATGCTAATTTGGCGAGGGGTACACCTGTTGCCTTTGAAACAAAGGGCACGGTGCGGGATGCTCTCGGGTTGGCTTCGAGTATGTAAACTTGGGGTGAGTCGCTCATTGTACCGACAACAGCAAACTGAATATTCATCAGTCCGATGACTTTCAACGCTCTGGCTAACTCAACTGTCCAAACTCGAATTTTGTCAAGTATCGCAGGAGACAGAGAAATAGTCGGTATGCTGCAAGCCGAGTCACCGGAGTGAATCCCAGCTTGCTCGATGTGTTCCATAATACCACCAATTACCACTTTTCCGGTATGGTCTGCGATCGCATCCACATCGACTTCGATGGCATTTTCTAAGAATTTGTCGATTAAAATCGGATGTTCGGGTTCGACGAGTACTGCGAAGGTCATGTAACGTTCGAGTTCGGTGTCGGAATAGACGATTTCCATCGCCCGTCCACCTAAGACGTAGCTAGGACGTACCACGACGGGATAGCCAATACGTCGGGCAACGACCAAAGCATCTTCATAAGTACGGGCCATACCATTAGGAGGCTGGGCAATATCAAGTTTTACAAGAATTTTTTCAAATCGTTCCCGGTTTTCGGCTACATCAATGGAGTCGGGAGAAGTGCCCCAGATTTTTGTTATTTGTCTTTGGTCATTTGTCATTTGTCCTTGGTCATTTGTTAATTGTCCTTGGTCATTTGTTAGTTGTCCTTGGTCATTTGTTAGTTGTCCTTGGTCATTTGTTAGTTGTCCTTGATCATTTGTTAGTTGTCCTTGGTCATTTGTTAGTTGTCCTTGATTCCCAGATAACAACTGACTACTGACACCTGACAACTGACCACTAACACCTGACGACTGACCACTGACCCCTGACAACTCACTACTGACAACTGACAACTGACTACTGACCCCTGACTCCAAATACTTCTGCAAGGGTATCGATAATTTTAATGGAGTTTGTCCGCCAAATTGGACAATGACACCGACGGGATTTTCGGCTTCGATGATGTTGAGAACATCTTCTTTTGTCAGAGGTTCAAAATAAAGTCGGTCGCTGGTGTCGTAATCGGTGGATACTGTTTCGGGGTTAGAATTGACCATAATTGTCTCGTATCCAGCCCCTTTGAGTGCGTAAGCAGCATGACAGCAACAATAGTCAAATTCTATTCCTTGCCCGATGCGGTTGGGACCTCCACCCAAAATCATCACCTTGGGCTTAGTAGTGGGTAAAATTTCGTTTTCTTCTTCGTAAGTCGAATAGTGGTATGGGGTAAAAGCTTCAAACTCAGCGGCACAGGTATCCACCGTTTTGTAAACTGGAATAACACCAAGTTGTTTGCGGTATGCCCGTACTTCGTCTTCGTTGGTTTTAGTGGCAAACGCGATTTGTCTGTCGCTAAATCCTTCGCGTTTTACGGAATACATCACTTCCTTTGTCAACTGTTGCAATGGAGTGCGTTTGAGGAATTTTTCTACTTCCAACAGTTGCTGCATCTTATCAAGGAACCAAGGGTCAATCCCGGTCAATTCAAAGATTTCATCGAGACTTATCCCCAATTGCATCGCATGACGCAGGGAAAAAATGCGTTCCGGGTTGGGAGTACGGAGTTGGGCGCGGATTTGTTCGCCAGAAGGGAGTTTTTCAGGGCGATCGCATCCCCATCCAGCGCGTCCAGTTTCTAGGGAACGTATGGCTTTTTGGAAGGATTCGTTAAAGGTGCGTCCAATTGCCATTGCTTCCCCGACGGACTTCATTTGCGTGGTTAAAACGGGTTCGGAACCGGGGAATTTTTCAAAAGCAAACCGAGGAATTTTAGTAACGACGTAATCGATGGTTGGTTCAAACGATGCGGGTGTTTGTTTGGTAATGTCGTTTCTAATTTCGTTAAGCGAATAGCCGACAGCTAACTTTGCCGCCATTTTGGCAATGGGGAATCCGGTAGCTTTACTCGCTAAAGCCGAACTGCGGGAAACGCGAGGATTCATTTCGATTACAACTACATCCCCATTAACGGGATTGACAGCAAACTGAATATTAGAACCGCCCGTTTCGACACCAATTTCGCGGATAATTTGAATCGCCATATCCCGCAACCGCTGGTATTCTTTATCGGTGAGGGTTTGGGCTGGGGCAACGGTGATTGAGTCCCCGGTGTGGATACCCATTGGGTCGAGGTTTTCAATCGAACAGATAATGACAACATTATCTGCCAAGTCGCGCATAACTTCGAGTTCGTATTCTTTCCAACCGAGTAAAGATTGGTCGATGAGGATTTGCGATACCGGGGATGCATCGATTCCCCCCTGTGCCATCTCGGCAAATTCTTCTTCGTTGTAAGAGATACCGCCACCAGTACCACCCATTGTAAACGCCGGACGGATAATTAAAGGATACGTGCCGATACGTCGTGCGATCGCTTTGGCTTCGTCCAAGGTTGAAGCTGTCCCACTAGGGCAAACGTGAACGCCAATTTTTGCCATCGCTTCATTAAACAGTTTCCTGTCTTCGGCTTTCTCGATAGCTGGCAACTTCGCACCAATCAACTCAACTTTATATTTATCTAATACCCCATTTTTGGATAGCGCTACCGCCAAATTTAATGCCGTTTGTCCCCCCATCGTCGGTAACAAAGCATCGGGACGTTCTTTAGCGATGACTTTTTCGACAAATTCCGGTGTTAGCGGTTCGATGTATGTCCGATCGGCAGTTTCCGGGTCGGTCATAATCGTTGCCGGGTTCGAGTTGATTAACACCACCTCGTAACCTTCTTCACGCAATGCTTTACAAGCTTGAGTACCCGAATAATCGAACTCACAAGCCTGTCCAATCACAATTGGGCCAGACCCTAATAATAAAATCTTCTTAATATCGTTGCGGCGGGGCATAGTCTTTTGTTGGGAGTAAGATACAAATCCTGATTGTAAGATTCTTTAACACTACTCACGCGATTTGTCATCA
Organism: Calothrix sp. OTE_75_metabat_31; assembly: GCA_031379725.1. GTDB lineage: Bacteria > Cyanobacteriota > Cyanobacteriia > Cyanobacteriales > Nostocaceae > JANNFJ01. The sequence continues at coordinate 933 of JANNFJ010000043.1, read as the reverse complement.
ACCTTTGTTAATTTACCGTCACGTTTTGCTCGCGGTATCTTCGTAGAATAGGCATCCTGCCTATCCGGGTTGAAAGATTATATCACTTTATCTTTGAACTATGACTTTTCATCACTTAATTTTATTTATATTTTTTATATATCTTCAATTTTCGCTCAATGATTTGCAATTATTTTCAATTAAATTAATAATTATTGTCAATAGATTTTACAAGAATATTTTGTTACTAAGAGTTAAAACATCAGTACACAATTAAATAATTAGAATTTTCACAAATAAAAAGGTTTACTAACAAGCATATTCATTCCCACTCTTTAGGCAAATTTTGAATTTACATCAAAAAAAACAGAGAGATAAATAATTACCTCTCTTTCTTTCGTTATATTTTTTTAGATTTGCACTGACAACTTTAAAATTACTCTTAGTAAACGCAAATTCAGCCTAATTATTGATTAATTATGAGCAAGCTGAACAAATCCCAAAGTTAAACTGTCTTTTGCTAAGAAATGAGCCAAATGATAAGCTCTTTCTTCGGTTTTCAGCAAAATTTGCTCGTATAAGAACCGCGTTCCCCGGTCGCCCAAACTCTCTGCTGCAGAGGCTTGACGGCGAATTAGGCTAATCATTGCTTGTTCTGCTTTGAGGTTGTTTTCTACCATCTGACGGCAAGAGAAAACACCATCAGCTTCTTGTTCAAAGCAACATAATTCTGCCAATTTTTTCAGTGAAGCTACGGGTACGCCACCCAATCCATCTAAGCGTTCGCCGATGTCGTGAACGTGTCCTTGAACTTGGTCGTAACTCTCATTAAAAAACTGATGTAACGAGTAAAATTCTGCACCATCAACGACGAAATGATGCTTTTGATATTGTAAGTACAGTGCCTGGAAGCTAGCCAAGACGATATTAAATCCTTCGCATACTGGAGTAGTT